>JADEZP010000043.1 GCA_015206805.1 Quinella sp. 1Q7
GTGACTATCTTGCCGGTCATGGCGCGATTGTTTGCATCCCCGACAAAAGTAATGCTGTCATAAAACATGATTTCGATGCTCAACTTTACAAACAACGTAACGTTGTCGAACGCTTTTTCCAACGCATTAAAGAATTTCGTCACATCGCAATCAGATTCGACAAGCTCGATATTTGTTTCTTGAATTTCATTTTTCTTGCCGCTTTTATTCGCCATCTTTAATTTACCAACACACCCTAGCAAAGAAAGCCGCGCCGCCTACGAAAACGTCACGTTTTCTAACGGCGGCGACCATGGCCGCACATCCCTGTGCGGCCTTAAATTTTATCGCTAACCAAAATTTTTTCGGCGTGAAGGAATTTTTTCGGCGGCGGCAAAATTCAAGCGCGAAATTTTTTTTAAGGAGCAATCAACATGTTGAAACGAATTGTCGCGCCGATTGTGGCGGGAATATTTTTTTTGGCGACACCGAACTTTGCAACGGCGCAGGAAAATTTTTTGTCGAGCACGCCGCCCGAAGGTGTGCCGTGGTCAATCACTGACGACGAACGGCGATCGACCAATCCTTCGCCGCAAAGTGAGCCGCCCGAAGGCGTGCCGCGCTCAATCGACCCGAACGAGCCGCCGCGAACTTATGAGCCGTCCGAAACGCCACCGCAACCCGTCGAGCCGCTTGAGCCGTCAAAACCCGTCACTCCGCCGCAACCTTTCGAGCCGCCGCAAGACGAAGTCGAGGGCTTGGAATTTCTGATGTACAATCAAAACGGCGTTATGGCGTTCGCGGTAATTGCCGACCATGAAAAATATCAACTGCGACCGGTTTTGGCGCACGGCAAAGTTCCGGGACGAGCGACCGTCCTGCAAATGAATTCGCCCGACGCAATCGCCACGATTAACGCCAGCTACTTCGGCAAAAGCGGCGTTCTTTACGGCAACACGAAAATCGACGGCGTCACGGCGGGCACGACATATTACATTCGTTCGGCAATGGGCATTTTCGCGGACGGCTCAACGATTTTTGCGAGGCAGATTTATCGCGGCTCACTGATTTTTAACGGCAATGAAGTCATCGTCAACGGCGTGAACTGCGAGCGCGAGACTGACAGCGTCGTCGTTTACAACGGCTGGTATGGCGCGTCGACGGGCACAAACAAATTCGGCGTGGAGCTTGTCGTTCGTGACGGGCACGTCGAAAATATTTCCCGCGACGAGGGCAACAGCTTCATTCCGCCCGACGGATTCGTTGTCAGCGCGAACGGTGCCGCCGCCAAAAATTTCGACGCCGTGCAAGTCGGCGACCGCTTCAAGTTCGAGGAAGATTATATCAACGTCGAATACACGGGCGACTTCAACGAGGCGATTCATATCGTCGGCGCGGGACCCACGCTTGTCAAAGGCGGCAAAATTTACGTCACGGCGGACGCCGAACAATTCCCGCCCGATATTCGCGTCGGACGTGCGCCGCGTTCGGCAGTCGGCATCACGCAATACGGCGATTATATTCTTGCGGTCGTCGACGGGCGACAAGCTCACAGCAAAGGTTGCACGCTCACCGAATGGGCGCGGATTTTGCGCGACAACTTCGGCGCGGTTGAGGCGATTAATCTTGACGGCGGCGGCTCAACGGAACTGGTCTTCAAAGGCAGTTTGGTCAACAGTCCTTCCGACGGGCACGAACGACCTGTCGGCGACGCGCTGACGATTGTGCGCCGCTAATACCCGCGTCAAGACTGCGGCATTCGTGATAAATAATTTTTGTCCGCCGCAAAAAAATTAGCCGCCGATAAATTCGACGGCTTTTTTGTCGGCAAGGTCACGTCGCCTCGCAAAAATATTTCATACCGGTTTTCTTCCATTCGCGTTTGGTGTACAAGATTTTAAAATTCGTTATGCCCGTCAGCGCGGACAGTTCGCCGATAATTTTTTCGCATTCGTCGCGGGTTTTGGCGTGAATC
Source organism: Quinella sp. 1Q7 (assembly GCA_015206805.1). GTDB lineage: Bacteria > Bacillota > Negativicutes > Selenomonadales > Selenomonadaceae > Quinella. Next base: position 1,955 of record JADEZP010000043.1, read on the forward strand.
ATCGTGTAAAGGTTGAAGTCCCAATTCGGTGCGGGCGTGCGGTCGTAGCAATGGGAGACTGCCGCGCAGGCGATCATAATTTTTGCGACGGCGTCAAGATTTTCGGGCGGGACGTGCCACGCACATAAAGCATTTGCTTTGAAGCCGATTTCGCGATGTCGGAGCACCGCGCCCATCTTGCGAATTTTTTTCTCGTCGACGAGTTCGCGCACACGTCGCAAAAATTCGTCCTCGCTCATGCCGGCACGTTCAGCCAAAATTTTATACGGCTCGGCGCACAGCGGAAAGTCCTCCTGCAACGCTTTGACGATTCGTTTGTCCGGTTCGCTCAAAATTTCCAACACTGTACCTCCGCGTCATTGGAGTTTGAACTGCACGTTGATTTTGTATTTCTTGTTCGCTTTAAGTTTGAGCATGTCCTCCACGCCGCGCAGTGACCGAATTTCCGCCAAAATGTTCGATTCGTATTCCGCGCTCGGTGTCAGCAACGTAAACCACAAATTGTATTGACCTTCGCGTTCGTAATTGTGCGTTGCGCCGGGGTAACGATTAATCGCCTGCGCCACGTCGGACAGTGCTTGCGGCTCAACTTTCAGCGCGACAAGCGTGCCGTGATAGCCCAGTCGATTCGAGTCGAAGAACGTCCCGATTCGCCGCAGGAAGCCCGCCGCCTTGAGCTCACGCAGTCGTGATAAAACCGTGTCTTCGTCCGTGCCCAGCCGACTTGCCAGCTCCGCGAACGGGTGCGAACAAATCGGGATGTCGCCCTGCAAAAGATTCAGCAATGCCTTGTCGAAATCGGTAAGCCTCGTCATCGCAAATTCTCCTAACGTCGCGCTCAACGACAAAATTTTCTGCGGCTATTCTATCAAAGACTTTGCGATAACGTCAAGCAATTCTGAACGACCTTCATTTTTCGCCGACGAATACGGCGGGACAGCCTCCGCGTCGACGGCTCAAGCGGACGTCAATGAATTCAGTATGACTTCGAGCAATTCGGTGCGTCCGAAATTTTTTGCCGACGAATACGGCGGGACAGCCTCCGCGTCGACGGCTCAAGCGGGCGTCAACGAATTCAGCATGACTTCGAGCAATTCGGCGCGCCCAAAATTTTTTGCCGACGAATACGGCAGTACAGCCTCCGCGTCGACGACTCAAGCGGGCGTCAACGAATTCAGTATGACTTCGAGCAATTCGCCGCGCCCAAAATTTTTTGCCGACGAATACGGCAGGACAGCCTCCGCGTCGACGTTAAGGGCTTTTTGTATCGCGGCAAGGTGTTTTGATTGTTCGGTCTTGCCGAGCTTGTCGGACTTTGTCGCGACGATTAACACGGGCAAATTTTTTTCAACCAGACTCGCGAACGACGCAAGGTCGGACTCCATCGGCGGATGTCGCATGTCCACGAGTTGACAGACAAATTTTATGTCGCGGCGGCTTGAAAGATATTCGTCGATAAATTTTGCCCACAGCCGACGATTCGTTTTGGAAGTTTTGGCGTAACCGTAACCGGGCAAATCGACCAGATACAGTGCGCGGCGGATGTCGTCGTCGGACGTTTTAAGCTCCACGCGGAAAAAATTTATCGTCTGCGTTTTACCGGGCGTGCCGCTCGTTCGGGCAAGAGACTTCCTGCGCGTCAACGAATTAATCAGCGACGACTTGCCGACATTTGAGCGACCGACGAAAACAATTTCGGGCAACGGCTCGGCGGGGCACGTCGACTTGCTCACCGCCGAAGTCACGTATTCGCTTTTGACAACGGTAATTTCCACAGTGTTACCTCCAAAAAAATTCGCCCTCCGATTTGCGGAAGGCGGCTAAAAAAATTTTTCGTTCAGAATTCAAGCACGTTGCCGACGATGAGCGCGATTTGGTCATCGGTTGGAATGCGTTCGTCGTCTTTCTTGGAGTAAATGGTCAACAGATAAATTTCGTCCTCCGTCGCCACGTAATAGATGAGTCGAAAGCCGTTGGACTTGCCGACGTTCGCGGAAGTGTTTGCAATGCGAACTTTGTAGAGAGCCGCGCCTTCAGGAAGATTGAATCCCGACAGCTTGTCGCCGACTAAAATGCCGGATTCCAAATACGGCAACACGGACGCTATATCATCAATGATTTTTCTGTACTTCTTTTTCCTGATGTAGTAGTCGATGTCTTCGTTAATTTTTTTACTCCGCTTGATTACCATCTCACAGCAACCTTTTTCTTCGGGACGACAACTTCTTCGGACAATTCATCGGCATATTCTTTCCGCAAATCTTCAATCCATTCGCGCCAATTTTTTTGTTCGGGCAACAAACCCTTGCGCATAAGGTTGACTTCCTTGCATGCTTCAATAAGCGATTCTTCGATTGTGCAGTAGCGTTCGGCTTTATCTTCCATAAAAATCAGTCCTCCTTGCGACAAGGCTCATTGAATAAGCGCGGTCTTCAAGACTTCGTCCATGTGTTCGACGGGCACGAACTCCAGCTTCTCGCGGACGCTTTCGGGGATGTCTTCAATGTCGGGCGCGTTTTCTTTCGGCAGGATAATCGTGTGCATGCCTTCGCGGTAGGCGGCAAGAACTTTTTCCTTGAGCCCGCCAATCGGCAAGACGTTCCCGCGCAGAGTAATTTCGCCCGTCATTGCAACATCGGAGCGAACTTTTTTCTTCGTCAACGCGGAAATCATTGCCGTCGCCATCGTAATGCCCGCGCTCGGACCGTCCTTGGGAACGGCACCTTCGGGCACGTGGACGTGAATATCGTTTTTCTCGTAGAAGTCGTCGGAAAGGTGCATCAAGTCACTGCGGCTACGAATGTACGTCAAACCTGCCTGCGCGGACTCCTGCATAACTTCGCCGAGTTTGCCCGTAAGCAAAAGTTTTCCGTTGCCCTTGAGAACAATCGCTTCGGTCGGGAGAATGTCGCCGCCGACTTCAGTCCACGCCATACCCGTTGAGACGCCGATTTGCGGCTGCTTTTCGGCACGCGTCTGCAAAAATTTCGGGCGTCCTAAAAATTCGTGAAGATTTTTTTTCGTGATGTAAACAACGCCTTCGTGCCCCTCGACGATTTTACGCGCCGCCTTCCGACAGGCACGACCGATAATCCGTTCAAGCTCACGAACGCCCGATTCGCGCGTGTATTCGGCGATAATTTCCTGCAGGACGCCCTTCGCGAAGACGACGTCGCCGCCCTTGAGACCGTTTTCCTCTTTCTGGCGTTTGGTAAGGTAGCGGCGGGCAATCTCGAATTTTTCGTTCTCGGTGTAGCTCGACAGCGTGATAATTTCCATACGGTCGCGCAGAGGCTTGGGCACGGTGTTGAGCGTGTTCGCCGTGACAATCCACAATACCCGCGACAGGTCAAACGGCGTGTCAATGTAGTGGTCGTCGAACGAATTGTTCTGCGCGGGGTCAAGCACCTCCAGCAATGCGGCGGAAGGATCGCCCGCCCAACCGTCCTTGCCGAGTTTGTCGACTTCGTCGAGCAGGAACACGGGATTATTCGCGCCGGCTTTCTTGATACCTTGAATGATTCGACCGGGCATTGCTCCGACGTAAGTCCTGCGGTGTCCGCGAATTTCCGCCTCGTCGCGTATGCCGCCGAGACTTGCGCGAATGAATTTGCGACCCATTGCCTTTGCAACCGACGACGCCAACGACGTTTTGCCGACGCCGGGCGGACCGACTAAACACAAAATCGGCGCGGGCTTGTCTTTCGTGAGTGCTTTGACCGCCAAAAAGTCCAGTATGCGTTCCTTGACTTTTTCAAGCCCGTAATGGTCGGCGTCGAGAATTTTAGCCGCCTCCGTGATGTCCATTGAATCTTCCGTAGACACGCGCCACGGCAAATCAATCAGCCAATCCAGATACGTGCGGATAACGTTGCCTTCCGACGCCATCGACGGGATACGCTCAAGCCGCTTGAGTTCCTTGTCGATAATCGACCGAACTTCGTCGGGGTAGTCGCCCTCGTCAAGCCGCCTGCGATAATCCGAAACTTCCTCGGCAACTTCCTCGTCGTCGCCAAGTTCCTTGTGAATCGCCTTGAGCTGTTCGCGCAGGTAATGATCTTTTTGAATCTTTTCAATCTGCGTGCGGACGCGCTTGCTTATTTGCGACTCCATCTGCAAAACCTCAAGCTCCCGCGCCAAAATGACATAAAGCTTTTCAAGCCGCTCATTAACGTCAAGGCAATTCAAAATGTCCTGCTTAGTGTCAAGCTTCAAATTCAAGTGGCTGGCAATCAAGTCCGCAAGCCGCCCGAAGTCTTCCAGAATCGTCACGGCAACGAACGTTTCCGACGGAATGCGCTTGCTAAGTTTGACCCACTCCTCGAAACGGTGCACCACGCCGCGAACAAGGGCTTCCGTCTCGATTGATTCGTCCCACGTGTCCTCGTGCGGCTCAACGTCGACTTCGATATAGTTGCCTTTGTCGACTTCGCGATATTCGACCATGACGCCGCGTTGCGCACCTTCGACGAGCACGCGAACATTTCCGTCGGGCAGTTTGATAATCTGGCGAATTTCCGAGATTGTGCCGACTTCGTAAAGGTCTTCCTCTTCGGGCGAATCGTTATCCGTGTCGATTTGCGCCACGAGAAAAATCCGCCGATTGGTGACCATTGCCGCATCCAATGCGTTGACCGAACTTTCGCGCCCGACGTCCAGATGCATTATCATATTCGGGAAAACGACAATTCCGCGCAGCGGCACGAGCGGCAAAGTGATTCTTTCAGCCATGAAAATTACCTCCTTCGGCGGTTTTTTTTAGGGAACAGCCGTTGACCGTTCCCTAATCCGTAAAATTGTTACGCGTTTGATACCTTCCGTGTCCGTTTGGGACTGACTCGAAGTTTCGGACCTTGATTCAACAAAACGTCCTCTTTGGTGACGGTGCAATAGGTACTGCCTCCGACCGACGGCACTTCGTACATGACGTTGCGCATGATTCGTTCCAGAATCGACCGTAGCCCGCGCGCGCCCGTCTTGCGCTGAATCGCCTCCTTCGCAATGAGCCGCAATGCCTCGTCCTCGAAGGTGAGCTTTGAGCCGTCCATGTCCATGAGCTTTTGATACTGCTTGACAAGCGCGTTGCGCGGCTTTGTGAGAATTTCGACCAGCGCGTCTTCGTCCAGCGCGTCAAGCGTAACAATTATCGGCAGTCGTCCGACGAATTCCGGTATCAGCCCGAATTTTATCAAGTCGTCGGGCACAACGTCGCGGAGCGTTTTGCCGACATCCTTATCGTCTTTGGACGTGACCTCCGCGCCGAATCCGAGCTGACTGCCGCGCATTCGATCTTCGATGATTTTGTCAAGATCGTTGAACGCGCCGCCGCATATGAACAAAATATTTTTGGTGTTAATCGTGACGGTCTCCGGCGGCATTTGCGGGTGTCGACCGGGCATTTGCACGTTGACGCGCGTACCTTCCAGAATCTTGAGCAGTGCCTGTTGAACGCCTTCGCCCGAAATGTCGCGGTACATGCCGGGCTTGCGGGCGATTTTGTCGACCTCGTCAATGTAAATTATACCACGTTCCGCGCGGTAAATGTCACCGTCCGCCGCACGAATCAGCGCAAGTAAAACGTCCTCAACGTCCTCGCCGACGTAACCCGCCTCCGTCAATGAGTTGGCGTCGACAATCGTAAGCGGCACACGCAACATTTTCGACAGCGTCTGCGCGAAAAGCGTCTTGCCGCACCCCGTCGGACCGACCATCAAAATATTGGACTTCTGCAGTTGCAGACCTTCCTTGCCCGTAGGATAGTAGCCCGCGCGTTTGTAATGGTTGTACACGGCGACGGAAATGGTTTTCTTGGCGTCGTCCTGCCCGATAACGTATTCGTCGAGCTTGGAGCAAATTTCCTTGGGCTTGGGCAATTTGTCCGTGCCGATAACGTCGGACTCCTCTTCGCGGTCGCGCTGAAGTATGTCGTTGCAAAGTTCGACGCACCCGTCGCAAATGTAGGCACCTTTGCCCGCGATGAGTTTGTGCACCAACATTTCGCTTTTGCCGCAAAAGGAACACTTGTAATCTTCGCGTTCTTTATCGAAAGCCAACACGCGCTCACCCCTTCGGCGGGCGGGTAATGACTTCGTCAATCAAGCCGTAAACTTTTGCGTCCTCCGCCGTCATGAAGTTGTCGCGCTCGGTGTCCGCCAAAATTTTTTCGCGCGGCTGACCTGTGTGGCGGCAAAGTATGTCGTTGCCGACTTCGCGCAGTCGCAAAATTTCCCGCGCCTGAATTTGAATGTCCGTAGATTGACCGTGTGCGCCGCCCAACGGTTGATGAATCATAATTCGCGCAAGCGGCAATGCAAAGCGTTTACCTTTCGCGCCCGCCGTCAAAAGCAGACTGCCCATGCTCGCCGCTTGACCGACGCAAATCGTTGACACGTCGGGCTTGATATATTGCATCGTGTCGTAAATTGCAAGCCCTGCCGTCACGACGCCGCCGGGGCTGTTTATGTAAAGGTGAATGTCTTTGTCGGGATCTTCGCTTTCGAGGAAAAGGAGTTGCGCGACGACGGAATTGGCGACGTCATCGGTTATCGGTCCGCCCAAAAGAACGATTCTGTCCTTGAGCAGGCGCGAATAGATGTCGTAGGCGCGTTCGCCGTAGCCCGTCCGCTCGACGACCATCGGCACGTAATAAGCCATAAATTTTCACCTCGTTACGTTTCAAAAAAGGGCGGGAAAATTTTTCTTCACGCCCTTAAAAGTTTTCAGTTCGATTCGGCTGTCGGTGCCGCAGGAGTTTCTGCAGGTGCTTCGGCAGGTTTCGGAGCCTCCGTCGGTGCCTCGGCAGGTTTCGGAGCTTCCGCCGCAGGTTCGGCAGGTTGAGCTTCTGCAGGTTTTGCCGCGTTGTCCAGAATAAATTTCATTGCTTTGCGGCGACGAATGCTGCTTGCCACGTTGATTAGCTGACCGTTTTCTCGCAGGTAATTGGCAATTTGTTTCGGCGGCGTGCGATACATTTGCGCCATCATTTCGATTTCAAAGTTGAGCTCGGCTTCAGTGACGGTGATTTTTTCCGCGTCCGCAACACTCTCAAGCAGGATGTCCGTCAAGACGTTCTTGCGCGCCGTATCGCGGTAGTCTTCGCGCATTTGATCTTTATCCGCGCCCGAAAATGCAGTGTATTGCTCAAGCGTCAAGCCTTGCGTCTGCAACTGCGCGGCAAGTTCGTTAATCATTTGGTCAATGCGATTTTCGACCATCACGGGCGGCAAGTCAATCGTCATGTTCGCGACGGCTTTATCGATAATTGCTTCGCGTTGAGCCTCGACGGCGCGACGTTCGGCTTGAGCCTCCATGTTTTTGCGGATGTCGGCGCGGTATTCGGCAAGCGTCTCGAACTTGCTGACTTTCTTAGCGAAGGCGTCGTCAAGGTCGGGAAGTTCGCGGTGCTTGATGCTGTTGATTTTGCACTCGAAAACGGCGTCTTTGCCCGCAACGTCCTTGGCGTGGTAGTTGTCGGGGAACGTGACTTGAACGGTGCGCGATTCGCCGACCTTCGCGCCGATAAGCTGTTCCTCGAAGTCGCCGATAAATTTATGTGCGCCAATTTCCAGCGGCTGATCTTTAGCCTCGCCGCCCGCAAATTTTTCGCCGTCGACGGTGCCGACATAATCCAGCGTGATAAAGTCGCCGTCGACAATCGCATCGTCTTCCGCCGCCTCGATAAGGTTGGCGTGATGTGCGCGCATGTTTTCAATTTGCTCGTCGACCTGTTCGTCGGTGACGGGCTCAACAACTTTATCCGCGGAAAGATTTTTATATTCGCCGAGCTTGACTTGCGGGAAGGGCGTAAACGTCAGCGTGAAGACGAAATCTTTGCCCTCCTCGTTGGTGACGACGTCGGCTTTGTTTTCGGTGACGGGCACCAAATTCAAAATGCGCAGAGCCTCACGCGTGGACTTCTGCAACAGAATTTCGCTTGCCTCGTTGATAATCGTGTCTTTGCCGACGCGCTGTTCAAGGACGATTTGCGGGACTTTGCCTTTGCGGAAACCGGGGATACTCACGCGGTCGGCAAGCATCTTGACGGCGCGTTTAATTGCCTTGGAAAATTCCGCCGCGTCCTCCGTGACGGTCAGCTCGATGTTGTAGTCGTCTATCTTTTTTTGGGTGAGTTTCAAAATTTTAACCTCCTCGTTCGTTATGCAATGCGGCATTTATACTAGCACAGCGCACCCGAAAATGCAACAATAAGCTTGACGGGGCGGCAATGTGCCCGAAATTTTCGACGTGCCGCGCATAAAAAAATCCTCGGCAGTCTGTCGACCGTCGGGGAAAAATTTTTTTGTTCACGCCGTGCGAATCAGTTTCGCCGCAAAAAATCCGTCGGTGCCCGTTTCGTGCGGCAGAAGTGTTTTCATTTCGACCAGTGTAAAATTTTTCGACGCCGCCAAAAAATTTTCGACGACCGCCGCATTTTCGCCGCGCAGTATCGTGCAGGTGCTGTAAACCAATGTGCCGCCGACTTTGAGCGATTTTGCCGCGCCCGCCAAAATTTCCGCCTGCAACGTCGGCAACGCCCGCACCTCGTTGAGCGACTTGCGCCAACGTAAATCTGCCTTCCGCCGCAATACGCCCAATCCCGAACACGGCGCGTCGACAAGCACCTTGTCAGCCTGCGCGGGGAATTTGTCGCCGAGCGTGCGCGCGTCCGAAAGTAGCGGCTCAATGATTTTTATGCCGAGGCGTTCCGAATTCTGCGCGATGTGCTCAAGCTTCGTCGGGTAAATGTCCGCCGCGACGATTCGTCCGCGATTTTCCATGAGCTCTGCAAGGTGAGTTGCCTTGCCGCCCGGTGCCGCACAACAATCTATTATGAAATCGCCGGGCTTCGGGTCGAGCAGTCGCGCCGCCGTCATTGAACTTTCGTCCTGCACTTGGCAAAGTCCGTCGCGCAACGGCTGAAATTTATCAAGTGCGCCGTGTTCGCGGCAAATGATGCCTTCGGGCGCGAGTGTCGACGCCTCCGCCTGCACGCCGAATTTTTTCAGCGCGAGCAAAATTTTTTCGCGGGTCGTGCGCAATCGATTCACGCGCAGGCAAAGCGGCGGATTGGTGTTGTCGAAGTCGAGCAAGCGTTTCGTCGCGTCGAGCCCGAATTCTGTCGCGAACAGCTCCACGAGCCACGTCGGATGGACCGTCCGCAACGCCAGCGATTGAAGGTCGTCGCCCGTCGGAAATTTTGATTTATCGGGGTCGCGAACTGCCGCACGCATTACGCCGTTGATGAACTTCGACGCTCCGAGTCCGCAAAATTTTTTCGACAGCTCCACCGATTCGTTGACTGCCGCCGAATTCGGCACGCGGTCGAGGAAAAAAATTTGATACATGCCGACGCGCAATACCGCCAAAATTTTTTCGTTGACACGTTCGAGCGGGCGGCTCAAGTAGCGCGAAATTTTCCAATCCAGCGACGCGCCCGCCTTTACCGCGCCGTAAACCAGCTCCGTGCAAAATTTTCTGTCGATGTCGTCGAATTTTTCACGCCGCAAAGTCTGCGCCAATGACACGTTCGCCCACGCGCCGTTCGCCGATATGTCGTATAAAATTTTCGTCGCCGCAAGTCTGACTTTGTCCAAAGTGCGCCTCCGTTCAATGTGTGGCGACAGCCTTGACGGTGCCGAGCTTTTGAATGTCCGAATCCTTTCTGTCGCCGTGAATGGCAACCTTCGACAGCGCAAGCTCAAGTTCCGCGAGTTCGTCGCCGCTCAAGTCGACGTCCGCCGCGCCGAAATTTTCGCGGAGTCGCTCATCACGGCGCATACCGGGTATCGGCACGACGAAATCATTTTTGCACATCATCCACGCCAAAGAAATCTGCGCGGGCGTGCAATTTTTATTGGCGGCGAATTTTTTCAGCAGGTCGAGCAAATTTTGATTGGCGTCCATATTTTCGGGGCTGTAGCGAGTTATGACGCGGCGCACGTCGTCGCCCTCGAATTTCGTCTGCGAAGTGTATTTACCGCTCAAAAATCCGCCCGCCATTGGCGAATACGCGACGAATCCGATATTGAGTTCTTTGCACAGCGGCAAAACTTCCGCCTCGACTCTGCGCTCCATGATTGAATATTCGCTCTGCACGGCGGTCAGCGGCGTGACAGAATGGGCGCGGCGAATTTGTTCGGGTGTCGCCTCCGAAACGCCCCACGCCAAAATTTTTCCTTCGGCAATGAGTTCGCCCATCCACGCCGCCACTTCCGCCACGTCACGATTCGGCGGCACGCGGTGTTCGTAATACAAATCGATATGATCCGTCTGCAGTCGCTTGAGCGAATTTTCGACGGCGTTGCGAAGTCCGCGCCGCGAAGTTTTGCCTTCGGGAATTTCCTGCCCCGGCAAAAACATTTCGGGCATAAACTTCGTGCACAGCGTGATTTTGTCGCGAATGGGCTTGAGAGCCTTGCCGACGAGAATTTCGTTTTCGTAAGCCGCGTAGACCTCCGCCGTGTCGAAAAAGGTGCAACCGTAGTCTTCGTAAGCCGAACGAATCAGCCGAATCGATTCACTTTCGGGCGGGCACGCGCCGTAGCCGTGGCTGAAACCCATGCACCCCATACCGATTGCCGAAACTTCAAGGTCGCGCAAAAATCTTTTCTTCATGATAAAACACCTCCGCGCCGATTGTACCAGACTGCCGCCGCTTCAAGTCAAGCAAAATTTTCAAAGTTCGGCGTCGGGCGCGTAAGTCAAGCCGTCGTCTTCGAGACGTTCAAGCAGTCGCAAAAGCTTTTGACATTGGGACGGCGACGGAATTTTTTTCGGGAGCTTCATTGCCGTTGACAGCGCGGATTGTTCGTCATGCGTCAGAAAATTTTTTCGGGCGGCGTCGTCGAAAATTTTCCGCCACGTCGCGCCGCTGAACGACAAAATTTTTGACTGCGCGTCAACGCCGAAACTTGTCCGCTGAATTTTTCGGGCGGATTTTTTTTCTGTCGCGACTTCGTTTGTGCCGACCATATACGCCGAAAAATTTTCGGACAACTCGACGCACGCGGCGGGGAATTCCTGCTCCCGCCACACTGCAAGCAAATTTAATTCGGCGTCGGGAAATTTTTTTCGACAGCGCATGATGAAAAATCGCCGGTGAATACGTCACGATGTTGGCGCGATAAGAATTTTTGTACCACGGTTGCCGCGAAACGATTTTTTCCACGGCGCGAAACATTATCGCCAGCGCGACGGTCTCCTTGAAGTAATGTTCGTTGAACTGCGCGGGATTTTTTTCCCACGCGGCACCGATATCCTCGGCAAAACGCATGAAATTTGTCTGCGCGCCCTTGCTGACGATGTCAGGGTGTTCGTGCCAACTCATGCGGTACTTGGCAAGGTCGGTCTTGCTCATGACCTGCGACTTGGGATTTTCGCGCTGAAACAAAATTTTTTCCCGCGCAGAAAGTTTCAGCTGTTCCTGCACGTATTGACCGCGAGCACGCTCGTAAAACCGGTGCGTTTGATATTGGACGCGCGTTGTGCCGGAGCGAGAATTCGCCGCGAAATTTTTACTATACGTCGGTCGGCATATCGCCGATACGCGTGAGTTTCATTTGGACGAAAATTTTTTCGAGCGCGGCTTTGTCGCGGATTCGGGCGTTCAAAAGTGAGGCAGTCGTTTGCCCGCCGTTGATGATTTGAAAATCCGTCGCCGCCGTTATGAACAGTCCGCCGCCGAAATTTTCCAGCTCAAGTTGCGTGGCGGTCGCGGCAATGCCGTTGTTGAACGCGAAAAATTTTTCGGGCTGATTCAGAATCGTTGCGCGGATTTTTTTGTTGACGGCGCGCTTGCTCGACAAAAAAGACCTGACGTTGCCTTCAAGGAGTCGGCTGCCGTGCAGGTCGTAAATGTCCGCAAGAATTAGGGTAATCCGCCGCCAAGTTCGCTGAAGTCGATTCGGACGGGCTCGCGCACCTGCATGGAACTGTACGCCGCAAAAATCCGTTCGATGTCCCAAAGCTGACAAGGACGTTCGTCAGCAGGAAGAATTTAAATTTCACGTCGACACTTGCCCGCAAAGTTTCGGCAAGCTCGGCGTCGTCACCGTAATGCACGACGAACAGCGCAATCGAATCGTCCGCCTCGTCCTGCAACCAGCCGTCCACGCGCAAATTGCTCCGATGCTTGGAATTCGTGCCGATAAAAAACGCCTTCTGAAAATCGCCGTTGAGATACTCCGCCTCGCGCATGTACCCGACGATTTTTTCAGCGAACGCCGCCGACGCACTTTGCCCCGAATTAATCGCGGCGTTGCGAACTTCAGCCGACAAGTCCGCTCGGAATTCGTCAACGTCCATTTAATTCGACCTCCTTAAGCCCGCGAAGGCTCAACGAATACGACGCCTCGACAATCGCAGGTGGTAAGTTGTCACGCGTCAGGCGCGGAAAATTTTCGTCGACGGCAAAGCGCATTGTCTCCGCAAGCCGATAAAATTTTTCGCCGTACTCCGCGCGCCGAACGTAACCTGCCGCAAAAAGCAGTGCCTTGAATTTTTCTGCGGCGACGAGTTTTTTCGCAAGCAACTCCGACAAATTTTTTACCAGCGAATTCAGTGTGAAGCCGTCCGCCCTTAAAGACTTGGCAAGCCGATAAACGACGAGTTCGCCGCGCCGCGCAAGCGACAGTTGCTCCAACGACGCGACGCGAATTTTTTCCGCCTGCTCCATGACGGTTTTAATTTCGTGCCACATTTCGCCGTATGAAAAATCTTGCGGCTCCTTGAGCGGACCTACCCAGCCGTCAATCGCCTCAAGCGGCTCGCGACCGTTTTGCAGTTGTTCTCGCAAAAAAATAAGCTCGCCGATTAAACCGCGTTGCCGTTCGTCCGACAACAAATCATTCGTCGCGGCGGCGAACAGCTTTTGCCAATGAGCGTACCGTTGCCAAAATTTTTTCAGTGCCGACGATTCGTCACGCGCCTCCTCCGCGAAGGTCAGCAAGTCGCGACACATTTCCGTGAAAACCGCCGACTCCTCCTCGCAGAGCAAAGTCAGCGTCAGTGAAAATTTCCCGTCGCGACGCCGCCGTTGACGTATCTCCACACTCCGCGACGACGCTGGAATTTTCGACTCAACGTCGCTCAAAATTAACAGCGTCCGCCGCAGTTGCTCATCGTAGCCGACGTAACATTCAGGCAGCTCAACGTCGACCAGCGTATAACCGCGCTCGACGCGCAAAGTTTTTTCCCACTGCCCGCGCAGATTTGCAAAGTCAATCAATCGTCGTCACCATCCTCGTCGAAGTCGTCATCAAGCTCAAAAGCCGCTGTATGTCCACGTTGGATTGCGCGACAACTTGCGGCAGTCGAAACGTCGCGGGGAACACCCGTTGGATGCAACGTCACGTTGCCGGCGGGCGACGCGGCAGGGAATCCGACGCCTAACGCAAACAAAATTTCGACAGGCGCGGGCTTTTTCGGGCGAATGACATAAAGCACCAACAACGGCTTGCGCTCGTGAATCATATAAAAATTATCGGGCACGGAAATTTTTTTGCCGCCTCTGAATGCGCGGAAAGTTTTTTCGACGTGCGCGACCTGTTCAACCGTCAAACCTTTTTGAGCCGCGCCCGACCGTCCGACACGTCGTTTTTGACCGCCGATTTGAATTTGCCCGTCGTTGAGCAAAATTTTTCGTTCAAGCGGCTTGACGGAAATTTTTTCGCCGCCGACCGTCAAAGCGTCGTAAAGTGCGCCGTTGCCCGTCGGAATGTAAACGTCCCAAGGCGCGTCGTCCATTTTGTTCAGAATGTATTCGCTTATCGGTCGGCTTTGGAAGTTGAGTTGCCATTTGCCCGTTTGGAAGTTCAGAATCAAATTCGCGACAAAATTTTTCGGGACGCCGCGCCAAAAATTTTTTTCGGTCTGTGCGAAGGCGTGAAGTCCGTCGATGAAGTCGCGGATTAAATTTTCGTTCGCCGCCAAAATTTCCGCGTCGTCAATCAGTCGCGGCGTCTCGATGAAAACTTTGCTCAACTCCACCGCCCATTTGACTTGTCGGGCGAAACGCATTTTATTTTGCGCGGTAATTTCCAGCGTGTCGGGATGTCGGCGCACCCTCAAGCCGAAATCTTTTGGCGTCAAGCCCGCCTCGCGCATGAACGCAAGCTCGCTTTTGAATTCGTCGCTGACGTCGGCAATGAAGCCGTACCAATCGACAATTTCCTGCGTCGTCCACAAGCGGCACTAAAGTCAAGCCGCGTGTGAAGCTGTTGCCGCCAATTGCAATGACGCGCAGTCCGTCGGGATTTTGTTCGTAGCTGAAAGAATTTTTCCGCGTCGAATTGCGCAAGCCGACTTTGACGGGCTCGACGGCGCAGTAAAGATATTCGCGCAAAATTTTTTCCCACGACATGCCGACGAGTTCCCCAAGCTTGAAGGCGTCGAAACCCCTGTGCAACGCGGCAATATGTGCGGAAAATTTTTCAGCCTCCGCAGCGGGCAACGTCGAGTAAGATTGCAAGTCATTGACAATTTCCTGCAGGCGGGCGTCGACAAGATCGTAAATTTGCTCGTGCACGTTCGTAAAGCGGCTGACGTGAATAAGCATTGTCCGATGCGTTTTATGTTCGCCGCGAACGTCGCGAATCGCATTGACCGGCAGAAAATAATTTATCGCCGCGCAAAGATTTGTCGTGCTTTTTCGGGAAGATGTCTTCAACGTCGGGGCAGTCGTCGGGTGCAATATTGACGACGAAATTTTTATTGTCGCCGCCGAAAATTTTTGCCGCGCCGATGTAATTGCTCGGCACGTCCAACGCATAAATAAAATCCCTCGGAAACAGGTCGTCGTTGAGCATACCCGCCTCGTTGAAGGGATTTATAAAAATTGTTCGGCGTAGTAATTTTTCTTCGTGTTGATTGACGCGTTGTCCGCCTCGTCGTCGAGCAACAGGAGCAAATGTTTAATCTTGTCCGCGCCGAAGTCGACGGACTTTTTGAGCAACGGCGCGCTGAAGTCCGAATTCACCGACGTGAACTGCGTGATACTTTTGTCGCGCCCGTATCTTGCCACGCCGAGGGGAATATTTTTTATCGCGGCGTCGTTGGACAGGAAAATTTGGCTTTCGCGCCCGGCGAATTCAAAATCCAGCCGCGATTGAGTTTGGCGGCGCAAATCCTCAAGCATCCCCGTGAGCACGATAATAATTTTGTAGCCGACATCGGTAGCCTTGTTGCACAGCGCGGTGTAAGCGGCGGTCTTGCCCGATTGCACTTCGCCGATAATCAGCCCGCGTCGCGAAATTTTCGTAACGCATCCGGAAAAACCAATCGACGTTGCTTTTGACGGCGTCCAACCATTTTTTATGCGCGTCGTTCTCAAGAATGATTTCCTCGTCGTCCATGCGCACGGTCATTTTTGCGCGGACGGAACGCAGAATTTTTTTGCAGTCGGCGTCGGAAACGTCGGGGAACAAAATTTTCAGTGCCTGCCGAACTTTAACGGCGGCGGCGTCAAGTTGATTAACCGTCGGCGGCTGTGCGAAAAATTTTGTCAGCGTCAACATGGTGTTCCAAGCAAATTCCGTTGCCTGCGCGAATTCGTTATCTGTCATGAGCGTCACTCCCACGAAATTCATCAATCACCTGCGGAAAATTTTTATACGGCTCGTCGCGTGTCAAGCCGTCCAAAAGTTTGTTCAGCGCGTCGCCCGTCAATCCGTCGGTAAAAATTTTCAGAATCTCTCGGACGTTGTCGGCGCGGTAAAGGTCGGCATTTTCAATCGCGACGTTGTTGCCGCCAAGGTCAAGCGTGAGCTGATTTAACGGGGGTTCCGCCGCTATCAATCGCAAAAAATTTTTGAATTCCCGTTCGCACTTCCACACGTGCCGAAAATTTTTATCGTGCTCGCGTCTGCCGCGATATGTGTACGTCCGCTTACTGCTCGCCGAAATTTTTTCTATCAGCGCGTCCAAATTTTGGCGGATGACGGGCGGCGGTATCGCGACGGATTTTTTCACGTCAAGCACCCACATCCCGTCGAAGGCGGGCGGAATGTCGATTCGGATTCGCGCAAGTTGCGATAAAAATTCTTTCTTCGACCGCCGAAACCACGTACCCCAAACGATCAGTCGTCTGTTGCGGTAAACGTAAAAGCCCTGATTCCGTTGCAGGTCGGCGGTAAGTCCCAAAAGTTTTTTGTCGGCGGCTTTGAGTTTTGACGGGAACGGCAACATATACGGGACAATTTTTATCGGCGTCCCGTTGACGCTGATTGACAGTTCGTCTTGCGCTTGAGTGTTTCTGTTCAGCAGGAACGGGTCGGCGGGTTCGACGAGCATTCGTGCGCAATAAAAAAATTTTCAACACGGCGTCAAGTTTGTGACGTGGCGTTGAAAATTTTTTGTCGCTTTTCAGTTTGAGCTGCTATAGTTGAAAAAATTTTTATCGCGGGGTGATGACGTGGACATACCGATTTTGAATCGCAAAGACCGCAAGCGCGAATACGAATATTTTTCGGCGGCTGAACATCGCGCCGTTGTCGAGGCGTATCTTTTCAAAGGCATGAGCTTCCGTAAAATTGAGCAGGACATTTTGGGCTTGGACAGCGATTATTTTCGCGGCTATCGTTCCATGAGCATTTTGCGGTATCTGGGTATCGGCACGGAGTTCAAAGGTTTATTCAAGGACATGACTGTTGCGCAAGCCGTCGTCGAACTGCAACAGACTGCTAGCGTCGATTATGAAAATATCATCGCAATTTTGTCGGGACGCGAAGTCAGCGAAACTCTTTGCGAGGCGGATATTCAATCCGAAACGGCACTTGATTATCGCACGGTGCGAGAAGGTCGGCGCGAGCTGATATATACAACGCGTTACGAGCGCAGTCCGATTTTGCGAAAACGCGCCATTCAAATTCACGGGACGACGTGCACGGCTTGCGCGTTCAATTTTTACGATTTCTACGGCGAGCGCGGCAAAGATTATATCGAAGTCCATCATTTGATTCCGCTGTCGACGCTTGACGAGGAATTTGAAATTAATCCCGCCACGGATATGACGGTCGTTTGCTCCAACTGCCACCGAATGATTCACCGCGAGCGCAACAATATTCTTTCGGTGGACGCGCTACGACAAATAATCAATCAAAATCATCTGCGCCGATAAAAAAATCGCCGCCCGAACCCGTCACGGTGTAAGACGGCTTGTCGGGGGCGAGTCGGCGATAAACATTGCTCAAAGTCGCCGATTTGACGTGCAGTTGCAGTTCGGGCGGAATGTCGGCGTTGAAGGCGTTTTGCCCGGGCTTGATGTATTTCAATCGCTCGACAACGTCGGGAGAATGTTTTGTGCGTTCGTGATTGGCAGCGTCGGGCGGAATTGGCGGACATTCAAGCGCGTGTTGCGACGAAATATTTTTTCCGCTGTATGGCGCGGGCGACGGCGGTCGAAAAGATTTTTCGATGCCGTTGCGGATGCCGACGACGATAATCCTGTGGCGCGTCTGCGGAACACCGTATTCCTCGAACTTGTACAGGTGCGGAAAAATTTTGTAGCCCGCGTCGCGAAAGCCCTCCAAAATTTTCGACTTCGCCTCGCCGCCGTTCGCACTCAAAAGCCCGCGCCTTTTGCCGACGACGGAAAAATCATTGCACGGGAAACCGAACGCCAACGCGTCAATTTCTTCGAGCGCGTCGAGATTCAAATCGCGCACGTCGCAACAAATCACGGTATCGGGCGCGTCGGGACAAATATTTTTTATGTAAGTCGCGCAGGTCGACGGGTCGCAGTCGTTCGCCCACGCGTGAATAATTTTCCCGCCGCGCGCGCATTCGGCATGAACGGCACCCCACGCCAAGCCGCCCGCTCCGGCAAACAGCTCGCCGAGTTTGAAAGTCTTCATGCCGCTCAAGTCCCTTCCGCTAAAATTTTTTCAAATATTCGTTGCAACGACGCGTTTAACCTTCCGTTGTCCGCAAAAATTTTTTGGTGGAAGAATCGCGTCGTGACGCCAACTGTGCGGGTCGGCGAAAAAAATTTGAAAAAATTTTTGACTGGGTATTGACAAGCGGCATATACGGGTGTATATTGAGCAAGCTTGATTCACGGGGCTCCTTGAAAACTGAACAGTGCAATACAAAATGTGCGGACGAAAGAAATTTCGACCTTAACAAATGATTCGAGTCAGCAGAACTCAAAGTTTAACGGAGAGTTTGATCCTGGCTCAGGACGAACGCTGGCGGCGTGCTTAACACATGCAAGTCGAACGGGCACTTCGGTGCTAGTGGCGAACGGGTGAGTAAAGCGCAGGTAATCTGCCGCAAAGTTGGGGACAACGTTCCGAAAGGGACGCTAATACCGAATGTTGTACGGGCTTCGCATGGGGCTTGTACCAAAGATTTATCGCTTTGCGAGGAGCCTGCGTCCGATTAGGTAGTTGGTGGGGTAAGAGCCTACCAAGCCGACGATCGGTAGCCGGTCTGAGAGGATGAACGGCCACAATGGAACTGAGACACGGTCCATACTCCTACGGGAGGCAGCAGTGGGGAATATTCCACAATGGGGGAAACCCTGATGGAGCGACGCCGCGTGAGTGAAGAAGGGCTTCGGCTCGTAAAGCTCTT
>JADEZP010000127.1 GCA_015206805.1 Quinella sp. 1Q7
ACTTAAGGGGCGCGCATGGACGCGCGCCCTGCGTCGCCGCCGTTAGAAAACGTGACGTTTTCGTAGGCGGCTGTCTTTCTTTTTGCTACTTTTTCTTTGGACAAGCAAAGAAAAAGTAGTTCACATATACAAACTTGAATTGAAACGTTCGGACAGTGTTTATTGCCGCGACGCAACCTGCCGCCGCTCCGACAGGTGAAACAGCCCGTAAACCAGATAACTCAACGCAAGATAAATTATCATGCCGCCGATTATCGTGATCATCGGTTGCATCGTGCGCGAGGCAATGTTGTTAATTACGCGGGTCAAGTCCGTGATTGTGACGTAACCGACGACGCTCGTCCACTGAATCAGGTTGACGATTGTCGATTGGTAAACGGGCTTGGCGATTCGCGCGAGTTGCGGCAACGTTACGAGCTTGAACGCTTGAAATTTCGAGAAGCCCAACGTCCGAGCCGCCTCAACTTGTCCTTTGTCGAGTGCCATAAGCGACGCCCGCAACAGTTCCGCCACGTGAGCCGCCGTATGCATGGAAAACGTTATCACCGCCACGAGGATGGGGCTCATGCCCGTTCGCGCGAACACGCCGTAAAACAGCAACATCAACAACATCAGCACGGGCGAGCCGCGGATTATCGATATGTAAATCTGCGCGGCGACTTTGAGCGGCGCGATCTTGCCCATGCGCAAAAAACATAACAGTGAGCCGAGCATAGTCCCGAACAGTATCGACAGCGCGGAAATTTGCACCGTCACCCACAGCCCGTTCAGGATTGTCAGCCAGCCGCCGTCCTTGATGAAAATTCTGTACAGTAAATCCATAAATTCCATGGCTTATTTCTTCTCTTCGGGCTTGAAAATCAAATGAACAATCTTGTCCTTGAAGTACGGGTCGGTCAACGCGACGCCTTCGGGCTTGTCGGTGTCGGAAGGAATAATTTCGCTGACGGGAACAATCGCCCAAAAGACAACGTCGACTTGATTGGAAGTCAACGCGGCGGCACGCGCTCCGCTGTCGACTTGGATGAGCTCAATGTTGCGATTGAGACGGTTGCCGATTTCCGCGAGGACAGCCGTATTGAAGCCCGCAGGTTTACCGTCCGCGCTCACGAAGTCAAGCGGCGGCAAGTCGCCCGTGACGGCAACTTTAATCGTTTCTGCTCCGTCAAAGGTCGGTAACTCAACGGCGGGCGGATCATTTTCCGCGCTGATGTCGGTAATGTATTCCTTCGTCAGGCGGTCAAGCGTGCCGTCGGACTGCATGTCTGTGATAACTTTGTTCAGCGAATCGCGCAATTCGGTATCGTTTTCGCGCAGTGCAAAGCAGAACGAGTCGATAAACTCCAGCGAATGATCTTTGAGCAAGGCGATATGCGAATCTTTGGCAATCATGTAGCGGGCGACGCTGCGATAAGTGCTTATCTCGTCGATTTGTCCCGCTTGCAAGGCGGCTTGCATTGATGACAGATTGTCGAAGAATACGGGCTTGTGCGACGCAATCTTAACGGAGAGAGTTTTTTCGACATCCTCCATGAATTTGCCGAAATTTTCTTCGCTGGCGTTAAGGCGCGTTATCATGCCGAGCTTGATTTTGGCGTCGTCGGAGGGTTTTTTGGGATTGTCGCCACCGAAGCCGCCGCAACCCGTCATAAGCACGAGCGCGAAAATCATCAGCAGGGTAAAAATTTTTTTCATACAGGCACCTCATTTCTTCAAAGCGACGTGAGCAATTTCGTCGGTGAAATACGATTCGGTCAAAATGACGCCTTCGGGCTTGTCGCAGTCGGGCGGGGCGAGCGTGTCATTGAGCGGCACGGCAACCCAAAATACAACGTCAACTTCCTTTGACGCCAACGCCGCCGCGCGGGCACCGCTGTCAATCTGCACGAGCTCAAAGTTCTTGCCGATAATTTTGCTGACTTCGGCGAGCATGGCGGTATTGAAGCCCGCAGGTTTGCCGTCAGCCGTCACGAAGTCGAGCGGCGGCAGGTCGCCCGTCACGGCAACTTTAATCGTCGGCGCACCGTCGAAAGTCGGCATTTCCACGGCGGGCAGGGCGTTAAAGTCGGCGTCGGTTACGTAAGTTTTGACCAGTTGCTTGAGCGTGCCGTCCGCAGTGATTTTCAAAATCGCGTCGTCGAATTCCTTTTTGAGCGCGTCGTTGTCTTGAAGCATGGCGCAACAAAATGCGTCGGAAACTTTCGGCACGCGGTCTTTGACGGTCTCAAGGTCGGCATTTTGCGCGAGCAGATATCGCGCGACGCTGTCATAGGTGCTTATCGCGTCAATCTGCCCCGATTGCAACGCGGCAAGCATCGAAGTCATATTGTCGAAGAAAACGTGTTTGGGCGCGTACATTCCCGCCGTCTTACTCATGCGGGCGGACGCCTGCTTAAAATAATTGTCGAGCAAAGTTTCCGTCACGTTGAGATGTTTGAGCGTGCCGAGCTTGACTTCGCCGTCGGCGTCGGATTTTTTGGGAGTGTCGCCGCTTGAGCCGCCGCAACCCGTCATAATCATCAACGCAAAAATCATCAGCAATGCAAAAATTTTTTTCATCAAGTCACCTCATTGTTTAAGCTTGAGATGCGTAACGTCGTCTTTGAAATACGGCGCGGACAATTCGACGCCTTCGGGCTTGTCAATGTCGGCGGGGAAGTCGGCGTTCGCGGGAACGATTGTCCAGAAAATCACGTCAATCTGCCCCGACGCCAATGCCGACGAACGAGCCGCGCTGTCAATCTGCACAAGCTCCACGTTGCGATTGAGACGTTTGGCAATTTCGGCAAGCATTGCAGTGTTGAAGCCCGCAGGCGAATTATCAGCCGTAACGAGGTCGAACGGCGGCAAGTCGCCCGTAATGCCGATTTTGAGCGTTTCCGCGCCGTCGACGTTGGGAATGTCGACTTTCGGAATTTTATCGGGCTTGACGTTCGTGATGTATTCGGCGACGAGTTTATCAAGCGTGCCGTCGGACTTCATGGCGTCAATCGCCTTGTCGAGATCGGATTTAAGTTGAGCGTCGTCCTTGCGCACGGCAAAGCAGAACGAGTCCGCGAGCCCGACGGTTTTGAGGTCTTCGACAGCCGCGTACTTGTCGTTGGCGGCGGTAAGGTAATTCGCCACGCAATTATACGTGCTGATTTGGTCGACGTTGCCCGCGTCAAGTCCCGCCTGCATTGTGCTCAAGTTGTCGAAAAATACCGGCTTGTACTTGGCAAGATGAAGTCCCGCCTTTTGAACGAGCGCGTTGTAAATATCGCCCATTTTCTGTTCGGAGGCGTTAAGGTGAGTTATCATGCCGACTTTGACTTCGTTGGCGTCGGAAGTCTTATCGCCGCCTTTGGAGCCGTCCGAGCCGCCGCAACCCGTCATAAGCACGAGCGCGAAAATCATCAGCAGGATAAAAATTTTTTTCATACAGGCACCTCATTTAACAATCTTAACGTAAACAGCACCGTCGGTAAAATACGGTTCGGTAAGAATCATTCCGTCGGGCGTGTCGAAATTATCGGGCAGAATGTCGTCTTCAGGTTCGACTGCCCAAAAAATTACGTCGACTTGCTTGGAAGTCAACGCAATGTCGCGGGCACTGCTTTCAATCTGAACGAGCACGAAGTTTTTGCCGATTATGCGGCTGATTTCGGCAAGCATCGCAGTGTTGAATCCTGCGGGTATGCCGTCGGGCTGAATGTAGTCCAAAAGCGGCAAGTCGCCCGTCACGCCGATTTTGAGCGTCGGCGCGCCGTAAATTGTCGGCAACTCCACGGCGGACGGCTCAACACCGCGAACGGACTCGTCCAGATAATGCTTGAGGATTTTGGTAAGCGTGCCGTCCTTGACCATTTGTTTGATGGCGGCGTCGAATTCTTTTTTGAGCTCAAAGTCTTCGGCGCGCATGGCGCAACAAAACACGTTGGACATAACGGGCGCACTTATCTCCCATTGATGTTCGGGATGATTGACGGTCAGATACAGCGCGACGGTTCGGTAAGTGCTCAATTCGTCGATTTGTCCCGCAAGCAGTGCCGCCGTCATTGTGTTCAAGTTTTCGTACAAGACGTACTTGCGGTTGTCGGTGAATTTGCCGCTTTTGAGCAGAGCTTCGTTGAGCTCATCTTCCGTCACGTTGAGATATTTAATTGCGCCGACTTTAATCGTGTCGTCCGAGCCGCAACCCGTCAAAAAAATCATCGCGGC
This sequence comes from Quinella sp. 1Q7, assembly GCA_015206805.1. Lineage (GTDB taxonomy): Bacteria > Bacillota > Negativicutes > Selenomonadales > Selenomonadaceae > Quinella. The sequence continues at coordinate 4,201 of JADEZP010000127.1, forward strand.
GAATATCGGCACGAGCAATAAAAATTTCTTCATGCGCGTAAATTATTTCTTGAACTTGAGGTGGGTGATGTCGTCCTTGAAATACGGCGCGGACAGTTCCAGCGATTCGGGCTTGTCAATGTCGGCGGGAACTTTATCGCCGGCGGGAACGCTTACCCAAAAGACAACGTCAATCTGATTCGAGCTCAATGCCGCCGCACGTGCTCCGCTGTCGATGTCGACGACTTCGACGTTGCGATTGAGACGTTTACCGATTTCGGCGAGCATGGCGGTATTAAAGCCTGCGGGTGAGCCGTCGGCAAGAATCAAGTCGAGCGGCGGCAAGTCGCCCGTCACACCAACTTTGATTGTTTCCGCGCCGTCGAGCTTGGGAATGTCGACTGTCGGGATGTTGTCGGGCTTGACGTTCGTAATGTATTCGGCAACGAGCTTATCAAGCGTGCCGTCGGACTTCATGGCGTCAATCGCCTTGTCGAGGTTGGCTTTAAGTTGAGCGTCGTCCTTGCGCACGGCAAAGCAGAACGAGTCCGCGAGCTTCATAAGGGCGGTATCTTTGACAACTTCGTACTTGTCGTTTGTGGCGGTCAGGTAATTGCCGACGCTTGTATACGTGCTGATTTGGTCGACGCTGCCCGATTCGATACCCATTTGCATGAGTTTCAAGTTGTCGTAGAACGTGATGACATACTTGGAGACGTTGACGCCGGTTTTTTCGGTGACGTTGTCGAGAATTTCTTCCATCTTCTGTTCGTTGGCGTTAAGGTGAGTTATCATGCCGAGCTTGACGGGCGCAGGTTCGTTGGCGGGCTTTGAGCCGGTATCGCCGCTTGAGCCGCCGCAACCCGTAAACAGCGCGCCTGCCAATACGCACGACAAAAGAACTTTAACGGCCTTCTTAAGTTTCATGTTTAAAACCTCCGTGAAAATTTATTTACTGCTCTTGAGCTTGATGTGAGCAACGCTGTCTTTGAAGTACGGTTGGCTAAGCTCCATGCCTTCGGGCTTGTCGATGTCGGCGGGGATTTTGTCGCTAAGCGGAACAATCGTCCAAAATACGACGTCAATCAATTTGGAGTTCAACGCGGCGGCGCGAGCACCGCTTTCAATATGCACAAGCTCCACGTTGCGATTGATGCGCTTTGAAACTTCGGCAAGCATGGCGGTGTTAAAGCCCGCAGGTGAGTTATCAGCCGTGATTAAGTCGAGCGGCGGCAAGTCGCCCGTAATGCCAACCTTGAGCGTTTCCGCGCCGTCGAGCTTTGGAATGTCGACTGTCGGAATGTTGTCGGGCTTGACGTTCGTAATGTATTCGGCGGTGAGTTTGTCAAGCGTGCCGTCGGACTTCATGGCGTCAATCGCCTTGTCGAGGTCGGCTTTAAGTTGAGCGTCGTCCTTGCGCACGCCGAAGCAGAACGAGTAATTAATTTTTTCAAGCGCGTTGTTGGGGACGAGCTCATACTTGTCATTGCCCGCGACGAGGTAATTGGCAACGCATTTGTAGACGCTGATTTGCTCAACGTTGCCGGAGTCGATGCCCATTTGCATGGTCTTGAGGTTGTCGTAGAACTTCGGCAGGTGTCGCGTGTCTTTGACGCCGAAACTTTCAAGCACCGAAGTTAGGACGCCTTCCATTTTCTGTTCGTCGGCGTTGAGCGGAGTTATCATGCCGAGCTTGACCGTCGCGCCCGAAAAGTTGTTGGCGGGCTTATCGACTGCCGCCTGTTCGGTGCCGCCGCCGCAACCTGTCATAAGCAGTGCCGCCGCGCAGATTGTCATGAAAAATTTTTTCATGGTAAAACTCCTCAATCAAAGTTTCTTGCTGAATTCAATCGCCTTGCCGTGCCGAGTGCGACGCAACTTAGCGGGGCGTCGGCAGGTCAAAGTTTCTTGCTGAATTCAATCGCCTTGCCGTGCCGAGTGCGACGCAACTTAGCGGGTCGTCGGCAGGTCAAAGTTTCTTGCTGAATTCAATCGCCTTGCCCGTGCCGAGCGCGACGCAACTTAGCGGGTCGTCGGCAGGTCAAAGTTTCTT
>JADEZP010000128.1 GCA_015206805.1 Quinella sp. 1Q7
AAATCAGCAACCTGCTTGAAACGATAGCTTACTACAGCGAAATTCGCGCCTACACAACCTACCCCGCCGACCCCGCCGCCAAAAAGAAGTTCATCATTCCGAAGAACGTCCTCAAGGCAAAAGCCGTCGACGACATTTCGACGGGCAACGTCACCGTCAGCGCGAAATAACATCGCACAAAAATTTTCAGCCGGGGACTTCAACGAGTCTCCGGCTTTTGTTCGTATCAACATGAAAGGTCGTGACGTTATGGAAATTTTGGACGTAATGCGTGCGCGGCGAAGTGTGCGCCGTTACACCGACGAGCCGCTCACCGACGAACAACTTAAGCAAATCGTCAGCGCGGCACTGCTTGCGCCGAGCGGTCACTCAAAATATCCGTGCGAATTCATCATCGTCAAGAGCCGCGAACTTCTGGACAAGATGTCGCGTTGTCGGAAGAACGTCGCCAAAATGTTGGCGGGCGCGGCGGCGGCGATTGTTGTCGTCGCGGACAAAGACAAGTCCGATACGTTCGTTGAGGATTCGTGCGTGGCGATGATGAGCATGGAGCTTGCGGCAACGTCAATCGGCGTGGGCAACTGCTGGATTCAAGTGCGCAATCGCGACGCCGAAGACGATTCGCCGAGCGAAGATTATCTGCGCGGACTTTTGGACTTCCCGAAAAATTTTGCGTGTCAAGCAATTTTGTCGCTGGGATATCCCGCCAAGGAGCCGCGTGCCCGCGAACTCGACCAACTCAATTTCGACAAGGTGCACATCATCGATTGACGCCGCGTCCGAAAAAAATCAGAGACCGCTCGATTCGGAGCAGTCTCTTTTTTTGATTCAATGTCCGCCGCCGTCAAGTGCCCGTCGAAATTGTGAGCCGCCGCGAATCGGTATGACCTGCGCGGGCGCGAAAATTTTCCGCAGTTCGTCAAGCGACACGTCGTCCAAAAAAATTTCGTCGCCCGACTTGAGAGCCGTCGCCGGAATTAAAATCACGTCGCGCCGACCGCCGACCGACTTCAGCGCGCTGATGATGTCGCCGCCCGTCAGCAAGCCCGACACGTTCACGCGTTCGCCGAAAAATTTATTCGCGACGGGCACAATCCGCACATTCGACCTGTCGCCGACAAGACTGCGCAAAACTTTCGCAAACGACGTTCCGCTTACCACGTCGACCAAAATATTTTGCGGCGCGTCGGGAATTTCGGCGGCGGTGAATTCGTCGATAAAATCCCGCGTCATTCCGATACCGTTTTCAATCTGCGGGAAGTCGTCGTAAAATTCGGCGGGCGGCAAATCCTTTTCGGCAAGCAAATAAAATTCGTCGCCCAAGTAAACGAACGTCCGCCCCGTCTCGGCACGCAGACGACGTTGAACGCGCTCGACCTGCTCAATGACTTCAGCCGCCGAATTTTTGTCGAACTGCTTAAGCGGGAATTTGTCGCGCCGATGTCTTGTCACTCCGACGGGCACAATCGCCAAGCTCAACGCGTGCGGTCGACGCCGCAAAATTTCCGCGATTGTTCGGTCAAGTTCCGCGCCGTCGTTTAAATCTTTGCACAGGACAACTTGCGTGTGATATTCGACGCCCGCCCGCTCCAGCTCGTCAAGTTGCGATTGTATGTTCGCGCCGCGCTCCGTCCGCAAAATTTTCGCGCGAAGTTCGGGATTCATTGCGTGCACCGACACGAACAGCGGCGACAGATGAAATTTTTTTATGCGGCGGAAATCTTTCGGCGTCAAATTCGTCAGCGTGATGAAATTCCCGAACAGGAAACTCAACCGATAATCGTCGTCCTTGATTGACAGCGTCCGCCGCATATTCGGCGCAATCATGTCCACGAAGCAAAACACGCAGTGATTCTTGCAACGCCGCACGCCGTCGAAAACCGCCGTCTCGAATTGCGCGCCAAGTTCCTCGTCGATGTCCTTGTCGAAGGCGATAACCTCCCGCGAGCCGTCCGCGTGCTCAATCAAAAGCTCAATTTCCTCTTCGGCAAGCAGAAAGCTCAAGTCGATTATGTCAAGCGGTGCGTGACCGTTCACCTGCAAAATTTTGTCGCCCGCGACGAGTTCCAGCTCCTCCGCCAAACTGTCCGCGTCGACCCGTGTGATTAATCCGCTCAAAAAAAAATCGCCTCCTTACGCGGCGATTATAGCACAAAAAATTTTCGGGCGGTTAATCGAAAATTCCGTTGTCCAGCGCGGAAACAATTTTAACGTCCGTGTCCCACAGATAATCCATGACCTCAAGCGTCGACATTTCGCGCGTCGTTATGAAGTGCGTGCCTTGTCGAACGGCGCGCGGCGAAAAATTTTGCCTGAACGTGATGATGTTCGGATTCGCGCCGACAGCTTCCGTCAAAGCTTTTGCGTCGTCGTCAGACGTGTCCTTGCCGAGCCAAATGACGAGCCGTGAGTTTTCGGCGTTCGCGCGACAAAAATCCTGCACGACACGTTTCCACAGCGGACTGTCGGCTTGGAAGTCGGGGATAAAGTGATACGTTCGCAACCCCCCCCCCACAGCGTTAAGTCGGCGGCTGAAGTCGTCTTCGGGAATTTCCGCAAGTTCGGGCGAATAATGCGCCACCAAAAATTTTTCGACGTCGTTCATGAGCGGGAAGTTGTCCGCGATTTTTTCGAGCGACCAATTCCACCACTTGACGGCAAGAAATTTTTTAATCGTCTCCGCGTCGAAACGATACTTGATGACCCGCGCAGGGTTACCGACGGCGATTGCATATGGCGGAATATTTTTGGCGACGACAGCCTTTGCGCCAATAACCGCGCCGTTGCCGATTTTGACGCCGCCCATAATCGTGACGCCGTCAGCAATCCAAACGTCGTGCCCGAAGATAATTTGTCGATGTTGAATTCGAATATCGGGGATGGCTTGAAGATTCGGACGTACTGCGCCAAAAATACCTTTAACAATGCGCGGAACATCAAGCGGTGAGGTCGTGACGCTTTTAACGGGGTGATTGCCGCCCATTGAAAAATAAATTCCGCCTGCCAACGAACAAAAACGTCCGCCCAAAATGTTCATATTTCCGAATTGAAGACTGATATTGCAAGCCGCACTGTAGGTGCCTCTTCCGAACGTAGCAAAATTTATTTCACCGTGGAAAAGTTTTTCGTCGTTCGGTGAGCATTTCATGCTGAAAGACATAACATAACCTCCGTGAATTACTTCTTGACTTTGACGCAGGCGGCGAACTTTGCATAATTTTCTTGAACGACGGGATTGGTCGAACTCTGCGCGGCGGCTTTTTGCATGAAGTTCCACGCGTCGTCGTATTTCTTGCGGCGGAAGTAGGCGACGGCAATATCGTTGTAAGCGTCGGAGTTAATCGTCTCAATCGCCAGCGCGGACTCGAAGTCCTTAACTGCGCCGTTGAAGTCGTCCTTGTCAAGCTTGAGACAGCCGCGATTGTGCCACGCGTAGACAAATTTGTCGTCAATGCTCAACAGCTTGTCGTAGGTTTTAATGGCGTCGTCGGGCTTACGAAGTTTTTCCTGCGCAAGTGCAAGGTTGAACAGAGCTTCCTTGAGTTCGGGCTCGACAGCCAATGCGGACTCGAAGTCGTCGCGTGCGTCGTAGAAATTTTCGCGCTCCATGTTGACCAGCCCGCGATAGACGTAAGCCGCCGCCTTGTCGTCCTCAAGCAGAACTTTCAAGTCCGCCGCGTCAAGCGAGGCGTCGGAGGCGTCGGGCATTTGCGCCTGCATCCACAGTTGCAAAATGTCTTCGCCGTAATGATTGCCGGGAACTGCCCAAACGCCGTTGAGTTGCGTCCAATTCGTGAGCTTGCCGAAAATTTGCGGGCGGAATTTTTTTATCAGATCGTAGCGCGGGTCGACAACCTCAACGCGCGGCGGACGTTTCGACGCATACGACAGCAGGTGCTGAATGTGTGCGCGGACGCCAAGTTGCGGCGTGTCGAAGAACGCGCCCTTGACGCCGCCGCCCGTCGTGCCCAGTCCGCAGTAATTATTTTGTTCGGGGACGACGTCGCCGCCGTAACCCCACGTGCCCGTTTCCTTAATCGCCTGACACAGCGCAATGTCGGGACGAATGCCTTCGCGACCCGCCTCGACGTAATACAAGTGCACGAGCTGTTTGACGGTGCAGTTGAGCTTCGGATTCGGATTGCGCTTGTTGATGAAGTTCACCATTTGATCTTGCGTGGCGACGGGCTCACCGAAAATCGGCACGTCGGCAAAATCTTCGCGCAGGACAATCATCGGACTGCCGTGGCGCGGAGACTCGACCAGCTCGATTTTTTTCAGTTGCCGCTTGTCGAATTTGACTTTAGGTTTTTTCGCGGCAGATACGCACGCCGTCAGCGACAATATCAGCGTCACGACCAGCGCGAGGCTTAAGAATTTTTTCATACGACGCACCGCCTTACACGTTGAAGTAATCGATTTTCATTGCACGTTTGACGCGATTGAGCACCTGCGACGCCTTGGCGCGAGCTTTTTTGGTGCCCTCCTTGAGAATGTCCATAACCTCATCGGGACGCGCCTCGTATTCGGCATGGCGACGGCGTATCGGCTCAAGCGTTTCCTCAAGCACGCCGCGCAGATATTTTTTGACGGCAACATCGCCGAGCCCGCCGCGTTGATAATGTTCCTTGAGTTCGGCGACGTGAGCTGTGTCGGTCGCGAAGGCGTCCAGATACGTGAAGACGACGTTGCCTTCGATATGTCCGGGGTCGGAAATTTTTATGTGCGTCGGGTCGGTGTACATGTCCTTAATCTTGGCGGCGACGGTCTCCGAATCGTCGCTAAGGTAAATCGCGTTGCCGAGCGTCTTGCTCATTTTAGCTTTGCCGTCAATGCCGGGGAGTCTGCGGCAAACTTGACTGCGCGGCAGGAAAATTTCGGGCTCAACCAAAATTCCGTCTCCGTAAAGTTCGTGCATCTTGCGGACAATTTCGCGCGTCTGCTCAAGCATTGGAGCTTGATCTTCGCCGACGGGCACGATGTTCGCGTCGAAGGCAGTGATATCCGCCGCCTGACTGACGGGGTAGCACAAAAATCCTGCGGGAATGCTTGCCTCGAAATTTTTCTGCGCAATTTCGCTCTTGACGGTCGGGTTACGTTCAAGCCGCGACACCGTGACGATGTTCATGTAATACGCCGTGAGCTCGAACAGTTGCGGAATTTGCGACTGAATGAAAATCGTCGACTTTGCGGGGTCAAGTCCGACGGCAAGATAATCCAGCGCGACGTTCAAAATATTTTCGTGAACCTTGGCGGGAGTGCCCGCGTGGTCCGTCAAAGCTTGCGCGTCGGCAATCATGATGTAAATTTCGTCGAATTCGCCGCTGTTCTGCAAGCGCACGCGTTCGCGCAGACTGCCGACGTAATGTCCGAGATGAAGTTTGCCCGTAGGTCTGTCGCCCGTCAAAATTATTTTCATGGTACATGCTCCTCTGCTGAAAATTTCGCTGATTATAACACAGTCCATGAAATTTTCATACACGGCGCAAAAATTTTTAGCACTCCGCAGTTTCGTTGAAGTCGTCAATCGCCGACGATATGACTTCGCCGTCAAAGCCGCGTGCCGACAGAAATTGCCACGCCTTGGCACGGTCGAAGGTTGCGGCGGAAAATTTCTTCGCAAGCAGTTTCGACGCCGCAAGCCGTTCGTGAGCCTCCGCGTCGTTCGGAATGAGCTGTTCGATAAAATTTTGGTCGAAGCCGCGCTGAATCAACTTCGCGACGATTTGCCGCACGCTCAACTTGCCCTCCGCGTAAAAATTTTCAAACTGCCGCCGACAAGTTTCCGCGTCGTCAAGATAATTGTAGCGCGTGAGCTTGGCAAGCGCGTCGTCGACCTCGGCAACGTCGTAACCGCGTTGAATCAATTTCCGCCGCAAAATCGTCGAGCTCTGCTCCTGTCGCGCCAAAAGTTCCGTCGCCTTCTGCAGGGCAGATTTTTTTTGTTTAAGCATGTCGTCGCCTCCGCGTGACAAATTCTGCCGCCAAAAAAATTATGTCGCGTGAGCTCGGCAAGTGAATCGTCGACCTCGGCAACATCGAAGCCGCGTTGAATCAATTTCCGCCGCAAAAATTATGTCGTAGCCTCCGCGTGACAAATTCTGTCGCCGTCGCGATTATCCTGCGCGGCTTGCA
>JADEZP010000129.1 GCA_015206805.1 Quinella sp. 1Q7
TTTGCCTGGCTCAATCACTCCCGCCGACTTAGCAAAAATTATGAGCTAACAATATCTTCCGCTGAGACTTTGATTAAAATTTCTCATATTCATACTTTACTTAAGCGTTTGTGAACACCTGTTCTAAGAGATATTGTCGACTCAACAACTTCGGGGGGAGGGAGCGAGTGTCCCATTTGTCGCACAAAATTTCCCGCCTTCCTTCCCTTCGGACATCCTCCGCGCCCGAATGCGCAATGCCCGAATTGTAAATCGCTGGAACGACATCGGGCGTTGTGGCTTTTAATGCAAAAACTTGATTGGCATCGCAACGGAATGCGTGTCCTGCACTTTGCGCCGGAGCCGTGCTTTTATCAGCTGTTCGCGTCGCTGAAGGACATCGATTATTGGTCGGTTGATTTGGATACCAAAAGATATAAAGGTCGAGTCCGAAAGAAAGTCGACATAACGGACATCACCTTCGACGATGACAGTTTCGATTTGATTATGTGCACGCACGTTTTGGAACACATTCCCGACGACCGCAAGGCAATGCGCGAGCTTTATCGCGTGCTCAAGCCCAAGACGGGCATTGCGCTTTTGAACGTGCCGCTTTACAACATTCCCGCGACGTTTGAAAATCCCGAATACAACACGCCTGAATTGCGCCTGAAATATTTCGGGCAAGCCGACCACGTCAGGAAATATGGGCTTGATTATCCGCAACGACTTCAAGAGGCGGGCTTTACTGTTTATCCGTTTACGCCGGAAAATATTGACGAGGACACTTCGCAACTATACGGCATAAGGCGTAACGGAAAATATTTTTGGTGCCGAAAGGAGTAATTTGATGGTAAATTTTATTCAGCAGGAAATTGAATCCGATTTGCGGGCGGGCAAGTACGTCGACGGCATACACACGCGCTTTCCGCCCGAACCCAACGGCTATCTGCACATCGGGCACGCCAAGTCCGTTTGCTTGAATTTCGGGCTTGCGCTCCATAACGGCGGGCTTTGCAATCTGCGCTTCGACGACACCAATCCGACTAAAGAGGACGTTGAATTTGTCGACTCGATTCAGGAAGATATTCGTTGGCTCGGCTTCGATTGGGGCGACAGAAAATTTTTCGCGTCGGATTATTTCGGCAAGTTCTACGACTTCGCGGTTGAGCTAATCAAGCGCGGGCTTGCTTACGTCGACGACTTGAGCGCGGAGGAAATTCGCGCTTATCGCGGCACACTCACTGAACCTGGCAAAGAAAGTCCGTGGCGCAACCGCACTGTCGCGGAAAATCTTGAGCTGTTCACGCGCATGAAGGCGGGCGATTTTCCAGACGGCTCAAAAGTTCTGCGCGCGAAAATCGATATGGCGTCGCCGAACATCAACATGCGAGACCCCGTCATTTACCGAATCACGCGGGCGACTCATCATCACACGGGCGACGAGTGGCTGATTTATCCCATGTACGATTTCGCGCACCCGCTTGAAGACGCCATCGAGGGCATTACGCATTCCGTCTGCACGCTGGAGTTTGAAGACCACCGTCCGTTTTATGACTGGTTGCTTGACGCGTTGGGCTTCAATCCGAATACGCGCCCGCGACAGATTGAATTCGCGCGGCTTGACGTGACGAACACCATAACGAGCAAGCGCAAGCTCCGTCAGCTTGTGGAGGAAGGGCACGTTCGCGGCTGGGACGATCCGCGTATGCCGACGCTTTGCGGACTGCGACGGCGCGGCTTCACTCCTGCGGCGATTCGCGATTTTTGCGAACGTATCGGCGTCGCCAAGTCAAACAGCGTCGTCGATATCGCAATGCTTGAACACTGTGTCCGCGAAGATTTGAACGTCAACGCCGACAGAGTTATGACCGTGCTTGACCCGCTGAAAGTTGTCCTTACCAACGTCGACGAAAATTCCGTGGAGTATCTTGACGCGGAAAATCACCCCGTGCGCGGCGGAAGTCGCACCGTTCCGTTCACGCGGGAAATTTTCATTGAGCGCGAAGACTTCATGGAGGACGCGCCGAAAAAATTTTTCCGACTCAAGCCCGGCGGCGAAGTTCGGCTCAAGCACGCCTACATAATCAAATGCAACGCGGTCGTCAAAAATTTCGACGGCGAGGTTGTCGAGTTGCACTGCACGATTGATCCCACGTCCAAGAGCGGCGGCGAAACTGCCGGTCGCAAAATCAAAGGCACCATTCATTGGGTAAGCGCGAAGTTCGCCTTGCCCGCCGAAGTCCGCCTGTACGATTATCTGCTTACGACCGATGCCGACGGCAATTTGCCCGACGACTTCATTGCCGCGCTGAATCCGAATTCGCTGATTGTCAAGCACGCGCTGATTGAGCCGAGCGTTCGCGAAAATCTGAAGTCGCATTATCAATTTCTGCGGCTGGGATATTTCGTCGTCGACCCCGATACCACGGCGGACAAGTTGGTTTTTAATCGCGTCGTCGGCTTGAAGGACACATGGGCTAAAGTTCGCGACAAATGACGGGAGGCGATAACGTTGCCAAAAATTCCGCGCGGATTGACCGATAAAGATATGATTCGCAATTACGTCGAGGAGGAGACGGTTGAACAGCAGCTCCTTGCCGCAGCGAAGAAAGCCGAAAAATTGCGTCGCGTTGCCGAAGCGGAGGCACCGCCCGAACCTTTGGCGAAGGCGGGCTTTACACCGGAACTGACCGACAAACTCGGCAGGGAGTTGCTCGCGCTCAAAATTGAGCTGTCGAACGCGGGCGTCAAAAGTTACAACTTCAAGATTAAGCGTGACGGAGACCGAATCACCCTGACCGTCGTCGACAAAAAAATTTGACTTGCCGCCGCGCCTGTCGTCGGTAAGTCCGCACTTGTAACAGAAAAATTTTTTGACCGAAAAATTTTTTCGAGAGGAAGTCATTGTATGGAAACTATGACGATTGTGGCGATTGTGATTTTCGTAACCGCCTACGCGCTGATAATTTCCGAAAAAGTTCACCGAACCGTTGTCGGACTTTTCGGCGCAATGTTGATGATTTTGCTCGGCATAATCGACCAGGAAACTGCCGTGCACCACATCGACTTCAACACAATCGGATTGCTTATGGGCATGATGATTGTCGTCAACATCACCAGCGAAACGGGCTTGTTCAACTTTCTGGCGATATGGTCCGCCAAAAAAGTCAAGGCGCAACCGATCGCCTTGCTCGTCGCGTTGAGCACATTGACCGCCGTTTGCTCCGCGCTACTCGACAACGTCACGACCGTTTTGCTCACCGTGCCGATAACCTTCAACATCGCCGCGCAACTCAAAGTCGACGTTAAGCCGTTCCTTATGGCGCAAATAATCAGCTCGAACATCGGCGGCACCGCAACCCTTATCGGCGACCCGCCAAACATCATGATCGGTTCGGCAGTCGGCTTGAGCTTCGGCGACTTCGTCCTGAACATGACGGGCGTATCAATCGTAATTTTCATCGTGACCGTTGCAATTCTGATGATGATTTACAAGAACGACCTGCATACGAAACCCGAACTTCAAGATAAAGTCATGCGCCTCAATGAGCACGAACAAATTACAAATCCGCTCCTGCTCAAGAAATGCCTGTTCGTCCTTGCGATAACGATAAGCTTGTTCGCGTTCCACGGCATGCTCGGTCTTGAGTCGGCGACTGCGGCTTTGACGGGCGCGAGCCTCCTGTTGCTGATAACTTTTTCGCACAACGAAGAGATGATTGCCAAAATGCTCAGCAAGGTTGAGTGGCTGGCGATATTCTTCTTCGGCGGATTGTTTATCCTCGTCGGCGCACTCGTCGAAACGGGCGTTATCAAAATGCTTGCGCAAGAGGCAATGGAAATTACCAAGGGCGATTTGACGTTTACGGCGATTGTCATCATTTGGATGAGTGCGCTTGCTTCGGCGTTTATCGACAACATTCCGTTCGTCGCGACGATGATTCCGCTGATTAAAGATATGGGCGCAATGGGCTTGACGAATCTTGACCCGCTGTGGTGGAGTTTGGCACTGGGCGCGTGTCTGGGCGGCAACGGCACACTTATCGGCGCAAGCGCGAACGTCGTCGTCGCGTCAATGGCGGCACAGCGCGGGCGTGCGATATCGTTTATCGGCTTCATGAAGGTTGCCTTCCCGCTGATGATTCTTTCGATAATTATTTCGACGATTTACGTTTACTTCCGTTACCTTTGATTCACGACGCGCAATAAAAAAAATCCCCGTCACTCTTCGCGAGCGGCGGGGAAATTTTTTTGTTGGAAGACTTCGCGCATTTCGGGCGAGTCGAAAACTTCACGGACGGTGCCGAATTTCAGCACGCGCTTGTTGAGCAAAATCACTCTGTCGGCGAAACGTTCCAGCATGTCCAAATCGTGCGATATGAGCAGAATCGCCATATCCTCCGCGGCTTTGAGTTCGGCGACGAGTTCATAAAATATCCGCATGCCAATTTTGTCGACGCCGCTGATTGGTTCGTCGAGCAACAGCAGGTCGGGCAACGGGTCGAGCGCAAGTGCCAGCAAAATTCGTTGGAGTTCGCCGCCGCTCAATGCTCCGAGTCGTCGGTCGATTAGGTGTTCGGCTTTCACGCGGCGAAGATTTTCCGTCACGCGCCCGCGAATAAATTTTGAACTGCACAGCCACACGGGACGCGCCGTCAAACACGCCATGAACAGGTCGAGGACGGTCGTCGGACTTGTCGCGTCGAATTTGAGCGTTTGCGGCACGTAACCGATAATCGGGCGCAGGTGCTTGCCTTTCGCGTCGAAGTAGTTCAGCGTGCCGCTGTGAGCGACTTCGCCGAGAATCGACTTGAGCAACGTGGACTTGCCCGCGCCGTTCGGACCGATTAACGCAGTGAGTTCTCCGCAGTGAATCGTAAAGTTCACGTCCTCAAAAATCGTCAGCTCTCCGACCTTCACGCCGAAATGCTCAACGTTCGTGGTGCACAGTTTCGATTGATGATGTCGCATTTAACTTGTCATGCGCTTGGCAAGGTTTGCCGCGTCCGACGTGAGGTCTTGCGCTTGATGAATTTTGTCTTCCGCCGCCCGAATCGTCAGCGCGTTGTTGTCGTCAAGCCACCTGCCGTAATCCTGCGCGGCGTCAATCCAAACGTCACAAATCCGCATGTAAAGATTGTGCAAAGTTTCGGCGTCCTTGGGCACGTGCAAGCCGAACAGTTCCTGCTTACGCGCCTCCCAATCGCGCTTGAACGTATCGTCGAGTAACGTTTTGAGCTCCGCACGAGTTTTATCCTGCGCCAAACTGCCCGCCGAAAGTATCAGCCCGTATTTGCTCTCCGCCGCCCGAATCGTCACGTCATGCCGCGCATTAATTTCCGCCGCCTGCGCAAGGTACTGATTGAGCTGTTCGCGACGAGCCTTCGTTATCTGCGCGACGTATTCTTGAAAATTTTTAACGCGGGTAATTTGCCAACGATCGTCCTTGCGCGACAAAATAATTTCAATCGGGAAATCGCGCCCAAGTTCCGGCTGATAAACAATCACGTCCGCGAACGCCTCGTTTTTATCGGCGTCGTTGACTTCGACATTTTTCACGTCACGAATTTCCGCGCCGTTAAGTCCCGCACGTTCAAGAATCTCAAGCACGCCGACGTTTTCTTTAGGATTGAGCGTGCCCGTCGCGACGTAAGAATTGACAGCCGACTTCAAGCTCGCAAGCATCGGCTCACGCAACATCCGCGTGACATTTCGGAGGGTCTCTTGAGTTTCGGGCGTCGCGGTGCTGTCGACGGCGGCAAGTCCGTCCGCCAAGCCTTCGTAGCCCGAATCAAGCACGCTGTCGACATTAACCGCGCGATTAAATTCTTTAACGTCGCGGTGCTCAATGGACTTGCTGACCGCCTCAATCGCGTAAGCGGGCGTATCGGTGTTCACGTGGAAGTAGTAGTAGCCGCCGCCGGCAACCACCACGGCAAGCGCAGCCAATCCCGCGCCGAGAGACTTTTTAAGCCGTTTGTTCATGTTATCGCCTCCGATTTATTCAGTCGCCTCAATGCGGGCGCAACGGGTATTTGTCCAAAAGTTTTTCGTAGTCGGGCATTGGCAGCGGTCGCGAAAAATAATAGCCCTGAATCGAAACGTCGCC
>JADEZP010000044.1 GCA_015206805.1 Quinella sp. 1Q7
GTTTCGTGAGATATTTGGCAATTCGCGTCGCGGCAAGTGTGGTACGCGGTGAGTCGTTGAGGATGTCGGGCAGAGCCGCCTTGAATTTCGATTTTTCGTCGTCGGTGAGCTCGTGCATTTCTTCGCTGATGAGTTCGTTCGCCGCAGTGAGAGCCGCCCGACTCGACTTGCCTACTTCGACGCCGACCACCGCCTGCTAGACGTCAATCGTACCTCACGCCGCTCCGACAGGGGCGGTTTTTTTTGCGCCTCGAATATTCTCTGCAGGACGTTAAAAAATTCTTCGACCTGCGGCACGACCGCTTCCATGTCAATCTTGCGTATCAGCTCCTGTACTTCCAGCAAAGTCGCTTTGAGCTTGTCCGCTTTTTGTTGCGCCTCGTCAATCGCGCTCTTGTCCAAATCAAGCAACACGATAAATTTGTTTGACGCGTCACAAGATTCACGCGCATTCAATGCCGCGTTGTGCCCGTCAAGGTATCCTTGACTCCACTCGCTATATGGTCCCGTTTCCATCAGAGTTCCGCTCCTTTCACGCCGTCATTCGGGGCGTTTTTTTTACGCCCGTTAATCCGCCTGTGCGCCAACTTTGAGCACACGCCGCCATTCGCCAAACAGTTGCTCGAAGAACGGGCGCATAAGATTAAAATCGGTGAACGTCGACTAGCCGTTGCTCGATACGCCGACGCAATACGATGGATCAGTCGCTATCAAATCAACGCTCCCGTCCGCCAACGTCTTCATGCCCTCCAGACAGTCCTCGTTGAAAATTTCGTAGCTCATGGTGCCTCCTTAGATTCGGTCGTCAATAGGAATAGGCATTCCAAACCTCCGCTATTCCAATAAAATGCTCCACGTTTTTTATCAGGTAACGTTTTCATAAATGCCATTGCATCGTTCCAAACACTGTCTATTTCCGCTTGCGACAGCTTTTCTGCGTTCTTGAGCGTGTGCGCCACCTTCGCCCGAATTCTTTGCCCATCTTTACCGAATCGTTTCACGAAGTCTTCCATTGCCTTATCGCCTCCAATTTGCTCAGAAGGTTTTGATATTGCTCAATCGTTCCGCCAAAAGGAATTAATCCGCCTAACCAATCCCAACGTTCACCCAATGGTTGCCGAATCAACGCGGAAGCGAATTCCAAATCCGGCTGCTTAATTCCGAGTGCTCGTTTGAATTCACGAATCAATTCAACTCCGTTATCATACCCCGAATCAACTACCAGAATTTTCTTCAACACTGCCAATTCTTGACTCAAATAATGTACCGTCAATTCTTCCTCGAATTTATTCTCAAAAAATTTTTGTGCTCCATAATGGCTTGCCGAGCAAGAATGAATCATTTCATGAATCAAAACATGTTCGGGTACGTCAGGATTTAATCTGATACTGCAACTCCAATGTTTTCCGCCCGCTCTATCTCCATCATCTGCCACCATTATTTTACCGTTCCACTTGCTCGCTCGCCCTGTATATGGCTCAACAATCGGCTTTATTTGATTGGCAAGTGCTGTAAATTCCGACTGCGTGCGCACTTTAGCAACATCTTCGTAGTTGTTAATTATAATCGTGGGGGGCTCACCGTCAACATACCGCGCCCGCCATTGCTTGTAAGTCACTCCTTCGGGCAACCGCTCACGACCCGCTACGCGCTGACCGTTCCCGCCGCCGTCATACGCAACGATTGTGCACCTGCATCGGGCGTGCATTGGCGGAGCGTTCTCGCCCTGATTCATTTCCGACAACTTGTAGACTTCGCCGTCACGTTCGCCGCAACGAGCGCACGTCCGACGATCAAGCGTCGCCATAAATTGGTAGTGCGTGAATTCGGCTGCCTTCATTGCCGCCTCCGACGCTCGATTTTCTACCGCGTTGAGTTCAGTCCGAATCAAGCGTTCGGCGTTGGAGTAGGCAACGTCCATCCGCCGCGACAGAGCCTTGCTCAACTGTTGAATCGACGAGCCGCGGTGTATCGCCTGCAACAGCGTCGCTTCAAGTTCGTTGGCTAGTCTCGCCTGATTCGCCCAAATGCGCGAAGAATAATTCTTACCGACCCAAGCCGTCTGCAATACCGACTCAACGCGCTTGGCGTCAACCGCATTGGGCGGCGTGCTCAATCCAATCGTCTTGTGGAAGTCATACAAATTCCCGTAGTAAGTCTCCAAATAGGCGCGGGCTAAATGCGCGTCAGCCGCCTCCTGTAGCCTCTCGGCAAGGTCTATCGTCTCCATGAGCGTTCGCGCGTGCAATGCCTCAAGCCGGCTGATTCGACTTCGCGCCGTCAATGTGTTCAGCTCGCGCAATATTTTCGGGTCAACCTTCGACTTGCGGACGTATTCTTCCAACGTCAGCCGCCACGATTTGAATTCGTCGCCGCGTATCAATTTCCGCGCCGCTGTCATCGATAAGCCGTTCTCCGTCGCGTATTTCGCATACAACGCCGCTATGTCCCGCTCAATGTCAGCCGCCGCCTTGACGTAGTACCGCTTCAGTTTGCGCAGTTCCTCCGTCGTCAAGTCGTGCCATTGCGCCTCGCGTTCAATCGTTCGTTGCCATTAACTTCATGTGTCATAAGACTTGAACTCTTCTAAATTCACGAGGAACAAAATTTTTCCGGCGGGCGCGAGCTGTTCGGCAATCTTGAGCGCGGTGAAAGTTTTACCGGTGCCGCACGCCATGATTAGTTGTCCGCGCGAGTTCGTGGCGTAATGATTGATGGCGGCGGTGACGGCGGCTTGCTGATAATCGCGGAGCTTGCGGACGATTCGCGCGTCGTCCCTGCTGAAGCCGTTGTCGAGCAGTGCCCGGTTGATTTGCACGCGGCGCAACATTGCAAGGTTGATGACTTCGACTTCGGGCGACTGATTCTTGAGCATTTCGCGGGCGTTGTCGGTGAAAAGATCTGTCGTCGAAATCCACAGCCGCCGCGAAAATTTTTGTCCGCCGCCGAAACTTCTGCCGCTGTTGGAAATGAACGAGTCGACAGCCTCTTTCGTGACGGTCGAGGTGTCGGCGTAAAATTTGCATTGCGCCGCCCAATAATCTCCGTCGACGGTTTTGGCAACAAGGTCAATTCCGAGGTCTTTGCCGCCGAGTTCGTGGCGGAACGGAAAATCTTTCCACCGCCAAACTTCAGCGACGGTGCCGCGCCACACGGGGTACGTTACCAAAAAATTTTTCATCAGCCGCTCGAAACGTTCGCCCTTTTCGAGTTCGGTCATTGCAAACACGTCGCGATAAGTCTCAAGCAGTTCATCAATCGTCATGAGCCGTCACTCCCCGAAAAAATTTTATATGAAGCCGTAAAGCCGCAGGGCTTGCGTATGAACGCGGTGATTGACTTCGACCGTCGTAACATTGAAGCACGTCCGCAGGATTCAACGTCACTCCCCGAAAAATTTTTTTTGGAATTTCGACGCGGATAACCGTAATTCCTTGAACCGAAAATTTTGCACGACGCCTTCCGTGAATTCGGAGAATATTTGTGTTACAATGCTCGGGGACGAAACCGCTCCCAATGACAGGAGGTTTTTCAATGACAGGACTTTTGGAAACACCCTACGGCACGCGCGACTTTCTGCCCGCCGAGGCAACCGCTAAACGCACCGTCGAGCAACGATTGATTGAGCTGTTCGCGGGCTTCGGCTACGAGGAAGTCGTAACGCCGACGATGGAATATCTGGAGACGCTCACCACGTCAAGCGGGCGAATAATCGAGCCGCACCTGTTCAAGATGTTTGATCGCAACAATCGAACGCTTGCCCTGCGCCACGAAATGACGACGCCCATTGCGCGACTTGCCGTCAGCCGACTCAAAGACGCGTCCGCGCCGCTCAAGCTGTCGTATTTGGCGAACGTCTTCCGCTTCCGAAACAATCAGCCCGGTCGACAATGCGAATTTCATCAAGCGGGCGTGGAGCTGTTGGGCGTATCGAATGCCTTTGCCGACGCGGAGATTGTCGCACTTGCCGCGCAGGGTTTGCACGTCGCGGGACTTGCGGACTTCACGATTTGCCTGGGGCAGGTCGAATTCGCGGCGGGTCTTATGGAAAATTTGTCGCCCGAAACTCAATCGCACGTTAAATCGGCACTGGAGCGGCACGACGTCGTTGCGCTGAACGAACTGGACATTGACGACGCGTTGAAAAAAATTCCGACGCTTCAAGGCGGACGCGAGCTGTTGACGGAGGCGCGAGCCCTTGCCCGAAACGAACGTTCGCAACGCGCGCTGGACAATCTGTCGGAAATTTATCGGTTGCTGGAAGTTTACGGCGTCGCGGAAAAAATTTCGTTCGACTTGGGCTTGATTCGCGACTTTGAATATTACACGGGCATGGTCTTCGAGGCGTATGCGCCCGGCGTCGGATATTCGTTGGCGGGCGGCGGACGCTACGACAACATGTTGCGAGACTTCGGCGCGGCACGACCTGCCACGGGCTTTGCATTGGGCATTGAACGGATTTTGGATGCGCGGAAATTTCAAGGCGTCGCGGACAATTCACGCGTCGACAAAATTTATTTGAGCTACGCGGCGGGACTTGAAGTCGCGGCGATTGAGCGGGCTGCCGAGCTTCGGGCGGAAGGTACCGTCGTCGAAGTTTCGTTGTCTCCGCAGTCGAGAGCCGACGCCGAAAAATCCTGCGCGGAAAGATTTTGTATGGAGTTAATTTATCTGCAATGAGTTGTATCGGAAGAATTTTTCAGTTCGTTCGCGCAGTGACGGCACGTGTCACTGTCGACGACGGCAAATATATTTCTGCTCACCTCAACGCCGAAGAGCAGAAAATTTTTTTCGCAATGAGCGTCGCCGACCAAGTGCACAGCTTGCGCACGGCGTACACGATTGAACGGCTCGTTATCGAGGACAAACGCGGCGTCGACCGTGAATTTCTGATTCGTTGCGCACTGCTTCACGACGTCGGCAGGAAGGCGGGCGACCTTACAATCGCGGGCAAAGTCTTCGTCGTGCTGATAACGACCTTCGCGCCACGTTTCGCCGAGCGGCTGGAAATTAACGGCAATCGCGCGCTTTACGTCTACCATCATCACGCGGAATTGGGCGGTCAAAAACTTCAGCGTATCGGGCTGTTCAAGGAGGCAAAAATTATCGCCAAGCACCATTCGCCGCCCAAGCCCGACGATCCGTTGGAGCTCAAGCTGTTGCGGCTGGCGGACAACGAAAATTGACAAGGGAGCGATTAAAATTCACAACGGCATTCACAAATTCAAACAGGGCGACGATTTTATTTTGCTCGACGTAAACAGCGGCGCGGTACATTTGATTGACGCGCTGACCTTCGACGCGCTTGACGACTTCGACGGCACAAACGACGCTCAAGTCCGCGACAGGCTGTCGACGAAATATCCCGCCGCCGAAATTTCCGAGGTGCTCGACGAACTTCATCAGCTGATTGACGCGCAAGAACTCTTCGCGCCCGAAATCGACGTGCCCCCGACGTTTGCAAGTCGCGGCGTCGTCAAAAGTCTGTGCCTTATGGTCGCGCAGGACTGCAATTTGCGTTGCAAGTATTGTTTCGGCGACGCGGGCACCTTCGGACATCGCGCCGTTATGAGCGCGGAAATCGGTTGCGCCGCCGTCGACTTCATCATAAAAAATTCCGGCTTGCGTCGGCACTGCGAAATTGACTTTTTCGGCGGAGAACCGCTGATTAATTTGCGCACAGTCAAAGCCGTGACCGAATACGTCCGCCGCCGCGAAGTCGACACGGGAAAAATTTTCAAGCTAACGCTGACGACAAACGGCATGTTGCTTGACGACAAAACTACCGCGTGGCTCAACGACAACAAAATTTCGCTCGTGCTTAGTTTGGACGGGCGTAAGGAAATTCACGACGCAATGCGCCCCGACATAAGCGGCAAAGGCAGTTACGACCGCGTGCTGAAAAATTTTCAACGCACCGTCGCGAGCCGTAACGGAGACAATTATTATCTGCGCGGCACGTACACGCATCGCAACCTTGACTTCGCCGCCGACGTAATCAGCGCGTGCGACGCGGGCTTTGATATTCTGTCGATTGAGCCCGTCGTCTTGAAGGATTCGCCGCTTGCGCTGACTGCCGCCGACTTGCCGACAATCCGCGCCGAATACGACCGATTGACCGAAATTTATCTGGAGCGGCGTCGCGCGGGCAAGGGATTTTTTTTCTTCCACTTCAACGTTGACTTGAGCAACGGACCTTGCGTCGCCAAACGGCTTGCGGGCTGTGGCGCGGGGCACGAATATTTTGCCGTGGCGGAAAGCGGCGATTTGTATCCGTGCCATCAATTTGTCGGGCGCGAACGTTACAAGCTCGGCAACATTTTTGACGGCGTCGACGAATCTGCGCGGCATTGGCTGAAATATTTTCGGGAGTCGCACGTTTTGAATAAGCCGAAGTGTCGCGATTGTTGGGCGAAATTTTTTTGTAGCGGAGGCTGTCATGCGAACGCCGACCTGTTCAACGGAGACATTCGCGAGCCGTATGACATCGGCTGTGAAATTCAGCGCAAGCGGCTGGAGTGCGCGATTTACATTCAAGCCAAACTTGCGGACGAAAATTTGTAAGCTTGAAAAAAATTCTTCCCTGCTGTAAATTTGCGGCAGGGAATTTTTTATTGGAGTGGTGCGCATGAATTTGATTCGCTGGGACGAATACCCGCTTGCCGAGGTCGTTGACGTGCTGATTCGCGACTGCACAATCGACGGCAAACAAATTACCCGCGCAGATTTGCCCGACATAATGCCGCGTGCCGCGAAGTCCGACGCCGAAAAATTTTCACGCACGCGGGCAACTGCCGAGGTCTTCACGCCGAGCACCGTCGTCAAATTCATGGTCGACGCTCTCGACGACGGACGCCTTGATTCGCGTTGGCTGGAAGTCGCGTGCGGCGAAGCTCCGTTCATTACGAATCGCTACGACGCCGTCACGGGCGAGGCTGTCACGTTCGATAAGCGCGTCGGAATTTTGGATCGCAAGCTCCGCGCAATTCACGGCGACAAAATTCCGCAAGCACTTCGCGCCGTCCAAAGCGTCTACGGCTACGAACTCCAAGGCGACAGTCTCCTAATCGCACGCGCAAATGTTCTGCTGACGTTC
Organism: Quinella sp. 1Q7; assembly: GCA_015206805.1. Classification (GTDB taxonomy): domain Bacteria; phylum Bacillota; class Negativicutes; order Selenomonadales; family Selenomonadaceae; genus Quinella. The sequence continues at coordinate 7,097 of JADEZP010000044.1, forward strand.
GCCGAATTCGCCAAGCCGTCCGCCGCCATGCTCAACGAAGCCGCTCAAATCGTCGCGCAAAATTTTTGGCAGATGGACGCCTACGCACGCTACGACGACCTGTTTAATCCGTCGCCCGCAATTAAAATCTGCAACCACTTCGCGAAAGGAGCCGACCCCATGAAATTCGATTTTGTCATAAGCAATCCGCCGTATCAGGACGACACGTCCGGCGGCAACAAATCTTACGCGCCGCCCGTTTACAATCACTTCATGAAGGAATGCCGCAAAATCGCCGACAAAGTTGTTCTCATTACGCCCGCAAGATTTCTGTTCAACGCAGGCGGCACGCCCAAAAAATTTAACGGAGAGATGCTCAACGATAAGCACCTCAAGATTCTGCATTACGAGCCCGACTCCAAAAAAATTTTCCGCAACCGCAACGTCGACATCGAAGGCGGAGTCGTCGTCACCATGTACGACAATTCCCGCACGTTCGAGCCAATCGGAACCTTCACGCCCTTTGCCGAGCTCAACGACATTCATCAGAAAGTTGTCGTCGACAATCCCGATTTCCGACCGCTCAAGGAAATTATTTATTCGCAGACGGTTTACCGCCTCACGAAAAAATTTCATGCGGACAATCCCGACGCCGTCAACGCAATTTCCAAAGGTCACGCGAACGATTTTTCAACGGTGCTCATGAACCGATTCGGCAATTTATTTTTCGACGCCGCGCCTGAAGACGGTCACGATTATGTTCAAGTTCACGGGCGGCAAAATAATCGTCGCGTCTGCAAATGGTTTCGCAGTGATTGGGTGACGCACCCTGCGCCGTTCGACAAATTTAAAGTTCTCGTTTCAACTGCCAACGGTCGAAGCAATTTGGGCAATGACGCGGCACAACTTATCAGTGAGCCCGTCATCAGCGAACCGTTTGTTGTCAACACGGAAACTTACATCACGATTGGAGCTTTTGATACCCGCGCAGAGGCTGAAGCTTGTCTTAAATACGTCAAGTCGAAATTCGCCCGCGTTATGCTCGGCATGTTGAAAGTCACGCAGCACGCGACGCCCGACAAGTGGTCGAAAGTTCCGTTGCAGGATTTTTCGTCGAACGTCGACATTGACTGGCGCGAGGACATTTCGGACATTGACGCGCAACTTTATCGCAAGTACGGCTTGAGCGCGTCGGAGGTCGAATTCATTGAACGGCACGTAAAGGAGCTGACGTGACATGTTGACGATTGAACAGATACGCGCCGCCGTGACGCCGATTTGCGAACGATACGGCGTGAACAAAATGTGGCTGTTCGGCAGTTACGCACGCGGCGAGGCTGACGAGCAAAGCGACGTTGATTTGATGGTCGACGACGGCAACAGCCCGAAACTGCGCGGCTTTGCATGGGGCGGCTTGTATTCGGACATTCGCGACGCGTTGGGCGTGGAAATCGACGTGTTGAGTCTGAAGAGTACGCGCCAAAAATTTTTAAACATAATTTCCAAAGACGAGGTGTTGCTTTATGCGCGGTAGAAACGCGGACTTGCAACGGCTGTTCCACATCGTCAAGTGGTGTCGGAAGTTGCAAATTATCGGCGACGAAGTTCAAACTTACGAACGATTTATCGCCAAGGAAAATTATCGGCTGGTCGAGTTGAGCGCGTTTTATATCGGGCAGATTGGCGAACACGTCCGCAATTTGTCCGCCGACATGAAAGCCGAAATATCCGACATTCCGTGGCAACAGATAAACGCCATGCGCAACAGGCTGATTCACAATTACGACGAAGTGCGCACGGATATGGTTTGGGGCGTCATCACGGACGACGCGCCGATTTTGGCGGAACGGTGCCTTGAAGTTTTGCGCACGGAAAACAGCAACGTCGACGCGGAATTGCGCGAAGAACTTGCGGAAGAGGGCGTGATTTAAATGCGAATCGACATCAGCACTGCGCGGGCGGTGACGCCGAAAATTTACGCATACACGACGCCGGGCGTTACGTATCACGACGGCTGGATAAAAATCGGATACACGGAGCGCGACGTTGAGCGGCGAATTCGTGAGCAGACGGTTACGGCTGACATCAGATATAATCTTGAGTGGACGGGCGCGGCAATGTACGTCGACACGCGCGAACTTTTCACGGACAGGGAGTTTCATGCGTATTTGCAACGGCAGGGCATCGAACGCAATCACGAGTGGTTCCGCGTGACGGGCGCGGCGTCGTGGGAGCGGTTTTTCGAATTTCGGCGCGGACGCGAGCTTGAGCTTGAGCGCGAAACGTTGACGGCGACGCCTTACACCCTGCGCGACGAACAGGAGCTTGCCGTTAAAATGACGATTGATTATTGGTGCGAATCGGACGGAGAATTTCTTTGGAACGCAAAGCCGCGCTTCGGCAAGACGTTGGCAGTTTACGACCTTTGCAAACGCATTGGCGCGCGAAAAATTTTAATCGTGACCAATCGCCCCGCAATCGCCAATTCGTGGCACGAAGAGTACGTTCGATTTGTCGGCGGCGATTATTTTTTTGTCAGCGAGGTCGACGCGCTCAAGGATAAGCCGCACGTTTTGAGCCGCGCAGAATTTTCGGACGTTGCTCAAAGTCGCGACGCCAAGTTGATTGAATTCGTCAGCCTGCAGGACTTGAAGGGCTCGATTTATTTCGGCGGCACGATTAACAAACTGCGCGAGGTTTGGGAGACTGCGTGGGATATTTTGGTTGTCGACGAGGCGCACGAGGGCGTTGACACCTTAAAGACGAATGTTGCCTTCGACAGGATTAAGCGCGGCTTCACGTTGCATTTGTCGGGCACGCCGTTCAAAGCACTTGCCAACAAAAAATTTCCTGCCGCCGCGATTTTCAACTGGACTTACGCGGACGAACAGTCTGCGAAAAATTCATGGAACGACGCCGACGGAGAAAATCCTTACGCGACGTTGCCGAGGCTGAATTTGTACACGTATCAGATGTCGGAAATTGTTCGCGACGAGCTCAAGCGCGGCATTGAGATTGACGGCGAGCTTGAGGATTACGCGTTTGACCTGAACGAATTTTTTGCGACGCGCGACGGAAAATTTCTGCATGATTCGTCGGTGGACAAGTTCCTTGACGCGCTGACGACGCAGAAAAAATTTCCGTTCTCGACGGCTGAACTGCGCGACGAATTGCGGCACACGTTATGGCTTTTGGAGCGCGTTGACAGTGCCCGCGCCCTTGCCGAAAAACTCAAGGCGCACGAAGTCTTCCGCGATTACAAAATTGTTGTGGCGGCAGGACGGCTCGACGACGACGCGGCGATAAAAAATTCCTTCGACGCGGTGACGGAGGCGATACGGACTCACGAACGGACGATAACGCTTTCGGTCGGGCAGCTGACGACGGGCGTGACGGTGCCGCAGTGGACGGGCGTGCTAATGTTGGCGAACGTGCAAAGTCCCGCGCTTTACATGCAGGCGGCATTTCGTGCGCAGAATCCGTGCCTGTTCCGATGCGGAGAAAATTTTTTGCGCAAGGAAAATGCTTACGTGTTCGACTTCGACCCTGCGCGGACGCTGAAAATTTTCGAGGCATTCGCGAACGATTTGGCGGGCGACACGTCGGGCGGCGGCGGCAGTTCCGAACGACGGCAAGCGAATATCCGCGAACTGCTGAATTTTTTCCCGGTCATCGGCGAGGACGACGACGGCGAATTGATTGAGCTTGACGCGGCAAAAATTTTGACGATACCCCGAAAAATTCGCTCGGTGGAGGTCGTGAGACGCGGCTTCATGAGCGATTTTTTATTTGCGAACATCGCGCACATCTTCCACGCGCCGCCGCAGGTCATCGAAATAATTTCGCGGCTCCCGACGGCAAAGGACGTTGCGATTGATTTGGGCGACGAAATTCGCGACGCGGCGGACGAACTTTATCTGGACGACGACGGAGAAATTTCCCTGCCCGAAAAATTTGTTATCGGGCGTGCGGCGGAGCTTTTCGGCGAAAAAATTTTCGGCGCGTCCGCCACGGTTGAATCGGTCGTCGCGGAGACGCTGGACATTGCGCAAAAAAATTACGGCGGCGAATTCAAGCAGTCGGAGCGTGCGGCATTGACGCGGCAGTTGATTGCGGACGGCAACAATCTTGTCGAACGGCTCACGCGTCGTCACGACATCGACCGAAAAATTTTGGCGCAGGATTGTGCGGCTGATGAATTGGAAATTCGGCAACGTGCGGCGGAGGAAAATTTTCAATCGGAGCTTGCGTCGACAATGGCGGACTTTGCTCAATCGGCGGCGGCGGCAGTCGTCGAGACCGTCGAAACGCGCCTGCAGGAGGATAAAAAAAATTCCGTGGCTGACGACGTGCGCGACCACCTGCGCGGCTTCGCAAGGACAATCCCGTCGTTCATCATGGCTTACGGCGTCGACCGCACAATCACGCTCGCGACGTTCGACCAAATTGTCCCGAACGCGGTATTCGAGGAGCTGACGGGCATCACGCTTGAACAGTTCCGATATTTGCGCGACACGGCGAAACTTTTCGACGAGGTGACATTCGACGACGCGATTGCGGAATTTTTGCGACTGCGCGTCAAATTGGCGGATTACTTCGCGGAAGGTCGGGAGGAGGACATTTTCGACTACATACCGCCGCAACGGACGAATCAGATTTTCACGCCGAAAGAGACCGCAAAATTTATGGCGGACATGTTGGCGGCGGAAAGTCCCGGCTGTTTCGACGCGCCCGAAAAAAGTTTCGTCGACCCGTACATGAAATCGGGATTGTTCGTCGCGGAGCTGGTCAGGCGGCTGTACCGGAGTCCGCGTCACAAAGAGCTTTTCCCCGACAAAGCGGCACGTTTGCGGCACATTTTCGGACGGCAAATTTACGGCTTGGCACCGACGGAAATAATTTACCGTATCGCGAAAAATTATCTGCTGGGATTCGACGTGGCGATTGCTCGGCACAATCTGCGGCTCGCGGACGCGTTGCCTGCCGCCAAAGACGAACGGCTTGCGGAATTTTTGGACGGGCAGTTTGACTTGTCGGAGCGTTGAAATTAACTTTGTGTATTGAATCTACTTTTCTTTCGGCGGCGAAAGAAAAGTAGCAAAAGAAAGCCGCGCCGCCTACGAAAACGTCACGTTTTCTAACGGCGGCGACCATGGCCGCACATCCATGTGCGGCCTCAAACTTTATCGCTAACCAAAATTTTTCATGACGGGCAGTTTGACGGGAGTGATTGATTTATGATTGATTCGCGAATTCGGGCGGTAATGGAGTTCGTGCGGGCGGGCAGTCGCGTCGTCGACGTCGGCGCGGATCACGGCTACTTGTCGATTGAGTTGGCGCGACGCGGGCTTGCGACGAAAATCATTGCCACGGAAAAAAATCGCGGTCCGTTCGAGGCGGCGCGGCAAAATATTTCGGCGGCGGGACTCGACGGCGTGATTGAGTTGCGGCTCGGCGACGGCTTGCAGATTTTGTCGGCGGGCGAAGTCGACACGATTTGCATTGCCGGAATGGGCGGCGGGCTGATAAAAAAAATTCTCGTCGACGCGCCCGATGTCGTGAGCTCCGCGCGGCAACTGATTCTTCAGCCGATGAACGACATAAAAAAAATCCGCGAACTGCTCGCGGAAATGAATTGGCTTATCGACGACGAAGACCTTGCCGAAGCGGCGGGCATCATCTACGAAGTTATCAGCGCGGTTAAAGTTGTCGCCGCGCCGAAAATTTTCAAGCGGGAGTCGTCGCCGCTACGCCGGAAATTTTTTGCGCAACGGATTGCAAAACTTCAACGGGTCGTCGCCGAAATGAGCAAGAGCGATTCGGCGCGCTCAAGTGAGAAATTCGCCGCCACGCTTGCCGAAATTGACACCCTGCAACGCCTTTGCTAAAATGATAAACGAAAACAAACCGTCCCACTTTGAACGGTCAGACGGCTTGTTTCAACACTACTGTGTCGGAGGCATTGTAAATCCTTCGACAGACTTTGTCAAAGGAGAGATTTTTATGAACACCAATCCGAAACCTGCAACTCAATTGACGCCCTACGAATCAATTCTGGCGGAATTGCGCGGTCTGAAAGATGACATGCATACTTTGCGTCAAGAGCTTAAAGAGACTCGCACAGAACTGAACGGGCGCATGAACAAACTTGACGAAAAACTCGAAGACGTGCGCAAAGAAACGAGATCCGCAATGCGTCACAGTCAAATTATGGTAATGAGTTCCGTAGCAATTGCGCTTGGTGTTTTGTATGCGATATTTTTCAAATGATTATTCGTGCCACTCGAATTCCAAGCCGCCGATATGTACGGTCGTGCCTTCGCGGATGCCGCGCGACTTCAACAGGGTGTCAAGATTTTTCATGCGCCAGATATATTGGAAGCGGCGCAAGCCCTCGTCGTTGTCGAAGTTGGTCATTGCGACGATCTTTTCAAGATTTTTGTTGCGGACGATAAATTCAGCGGCGTCGTTGCGCTCAATGATGACGGGGTCGTCTTCGGCGAGCGTGTCGAAAACTTTCACGGCGTCAACAGCTTGAGCGGGCTCAATCTCCCTGCCGAGTGATTCAAGCCTCTTACCGACGAAATTAATCAGCGCGTCCAAGTTTTCATGGGCGGCTGCCGATATAGAAAAAAATTCGAGACCTTCCCGTTTTGCGAGAGCTGCAAGCGCGGGAAGGTTTTCGTTTGCCTGCGGCAGGTCGATTTTGTTTGCGACGAGAATTTGTTCACGGCGAGCAAGTTTGTCGCTGTAACGTTTAAGCTCCGCGTTAATCCGCGCGAAGTCCTCGACGGGGTTGCGACCGTCAACAGCCGCCGCGTCGACGATGTGCAGGATAAGTTTCGTGCGTTCGATGTGTCGCAGGAAGTCGTAACCGAGTCCGACTCCGTCCGCCGCGCCCTCAATCAAGCCGGGGATGTCCGCCATGACGAAAGATTTTTCGTAACCGAGACTGACGACGCCGAGCACGGGCGTCAACGTCGTGAAGTGGTAATCGGCAATTTCGGGGCGCGCGGAACTGACTGCGGCAATCAAGCTGGATTTGCCGACGCTGGGATAACCGACAAGTCCGACGTCCGCCAAAAGTTTCAGCTCAAGTTCAAGTTCGCGACTTTCGCCGGGCTCACCGAATTCGGCAAATGTCGGTGCCCGTCGCGACGCCGATTTGAATTTGGCGTTACCTCTGCCGCCGCGTCCGCCGCGTGCGACAATGGCGCGTTGTCCGAGTTGCGTCAAGTCCGCCAAAATTTCGCCCGTCACCGCGTCGCGGACAAGGGTGCCCTGCGGAACTTTGATGACGCAATCTTGTGCGCCGCGCCCGAATTGTTTTTTGACGTCGCCCGCGCCTCCGTTGTCCGCCGTGAATCTGCGATTGAATCGGAAATTCAGCAGCGTGTTTACGTTCGAGTCGACCTCCAAAACGACATCGCCGCCCTTACCGCCGTCGCCTCCGTCGGGACCGCCTTTGGGCACGAATTTTTCGCGGCGGAATGACGACTTGCCGTTACCGCCGTCGCCCGCACGCACGCTGATTTTGCCTCTGTCGATGAATTGCATATGTCAAGCCTCCGTGTGCCGTTAATGTTCGATTGTCACGATTGAGCCGTCCGCGAAGATAACGGCGTCGCGGGTGATGTCCGAAATTTTTCGCCCGCCAATGTCGTCGCCGATTGTCAGGAACAACGTTTCTTTGCCGCGCAGGAACATTGCCATCTTGAAGTTGCCGCTTAGTGCCGTGCCCGTGAGCGTGATTGATTCTTGCGGCGGCGGAGCTGTCGGCGGCGTCGGATTGGGGATTGTCGGCAGAATCGGCGCGGCGACTTTTGGCGCGGGCTTAGGTTTTTGTGTGCCTGCGAACGGGTCGGAGACAATCAGCGGGCTTGCGTCGGCACCGAGCACCGTCGTCACGCCGTCGACACTTTTCACGACGGGCAACGGCTTGACGGGCAAATCACGCGTCGCGGGCGCAGGTGTCGGCTCATTCAAGGCAATTTCTTCACCGCGCGAACTGTTGTTGATAAACCACATAATCGCCGCAATGACGACGCAAACTCCCAACGCGACGACGCGAATTTTATTGCGCCTGATCTCGTCGATTTCGTGGCGCAAACGTTTTTTCAGCTCGTCGGACATTTCAAACCCCCGCAAAAAAATTTTGTCACGTTCAAGCAAGCGCAACGTTGAGTCGCGTCCGCTGAAGACGCAATCACGCTGTCGACGCCCGCAAAAAATTTTGTCACGTTCAAGCAAGCGCAACGTTGAGTCGCGCCCGCTGAAGACGCAATCACGCTGTCGACGCCCGTAAAAAATTTTTAGGGCAGTCTATCATACGGCGCGGGGCATTTCAACTGCGGCGCACGCTGTGGACTTTGACGCGGCTTTGAATTAAACTTTGACTGAAAATTTCGCAAGGAGTGACTGAAATGTTTGAGCATAAAATTTCGCGCCGAAAGTTCCTCAAGCTGACGTCGATGACGGCTTTGGCATTCGCGGCGACAAATTTTTTCGGGGATATTCACGGTATCGCGGCAAGTAAAAATCTCAACGTCAAGACGCGCAACGGCACATACGTCGGCTTCAATCGCGGCGGAGTGCAAACGTGGCTGGGCATTCCATACGCAAAGCCGCCCGTCGGAAATTTGCGTTGGCGCGCGCCCGAACCGTTGCCCGCAAGTGATGAAACTTTCGACGCAAAAAAATTCGGTGCCACGCCGATTCAAGACCGAGACGAAGTCGAGCCCGCCTCACTCCTGCCGCAGGGTGAAGACTGCTTGACGCTAAACATTTGGTCGCGCCCGTCCGACAAGCCCAAGCCCGTAATGGTTTTCATTCCCGGCGGCGGATTCGTAAGCGGCGGCAGCGGCGACCCGATATATAACGGCGCACACCTTGCCGCGAGCGGTGATGTCGTCGTCGTCACGATTAATTATCGGCTGAACGTCTTCGGCTTCATGAATTTTGCGGCGATTGATTCGAGCTTCGCCGACAGCGGTTATCTGGGCTTGAAGGATCAAATTGCGGCGTTGACGTGGGTCAGGGACAACATTGCCGAATTCGGCGGCGACCCCGACAACGTTACGGTCTTCGGCGAAAGTGCCGGCTCAATCTCCTCAATGTTGCTTATGGTCACGCCCGCCGCCAAAGGTCTGTTCCGCAAAGCCATTGCGCAATCGGGACACCTTGCGTTCTATCACAAGCCCGACGCTTCCGCCGAACTTGCCGCCGACTTCATGGAGTTGAGCGGTTTCGCAAATATGGACGCGTTGCTTAAAAAATCCGCCGACGAACTGCGCGACAGCTACGAAGATTTTATTGTGGCGCGACCTTTTTCGGCGGAGGTCGGTTACTTCCCGACGTGCGACGGAAAATTTTTGCCCGCTCATCCGTTGCGCGAACTCAAGGACGGCGCGGCTCACGGCATAAAACTTTTGACGGGCAACACTGCCGACGAATATCTGTATTGGAGTTTGTACTACAAAAATCTCCGCAATTACCTGCGCGACTTCCACGGCAAGATTACGCCCGTCATGTACGAAAGCGAATTCACGAACGGTGCCGAGCTTTACGAGGCGTGGCAGAAAAATCACGCGGACATTCCCGACGACGACCGCTATCTTGAGTTCGCGAATCAGCTTGATTGGCGAGTGGGACAGGAACTTGCGGCGGAATATCAATCGGCGTTCGACGACGTGTATTTTTATCTGTTCAGTCAAGCGTCGCCCGTCGAAGGTTTGCGTTCATGTCACGCGGTGGATTTGCCGTTCGTGTTCAGCAATCCGAGCCCCGACATTGAGCCGAAACCTTCCGCCAAATTGATTAAGCAGGTGCAGGCGGCGTGGACTACCTTTGCGGCGACGGGCAATCCGAACAACGACTTAACGCCGACATGGAACGCTTACACTGCCGCCGACCGTCAAACCATGGAAATCAACTCCAAGGCGTGGACTTGTCGCCGCGACCTCAACACGCAAAATCTGACGGAACTGCGCGGCGTCTACGAAGACAACCTGCTCGACTAAGCCGCCGCCCGCCGCGAATTTAGGGGCGCACATGGACGCGCGACGCATTGGCAAATTTCTTTGCTCGGTCAAAGAAATTAGATTCAACACATCAAATCGAATTCAACGCTTGAATCAGCGAATCGACCGCCGTCGAAAAATTTTTATGCCGCGCACCGCCGACAACGATATTATTTTTGACAGGGCTGATTGACGCTAAAAATACTTTTTGATAAAATTTTCCCAACATAAATCGGAGTTCTCTTCCCGCGAACTCATCACGCGTGCGGGCGAAAGTCTCGGCGACGGTCGGGACGTATGGCGGCTCGTTGCGGGCGGCGGCAAGGAAACGTTGCCCATTGAAAGTTTTTCGGACATCAAGGAGGAATTCACCATGGCTATGGTAGTTAAAAACAACTTGGGCGCGACGCGAACGCTAAACACGCTCAACAAAAACGAAAAGGCTCGCGACAAAAGCCTTGCCCGCACGTCCAGCGGCATGAAGATTAACAGCGCACAGGACGACGCGTCGGGCTACGCTATCAGCGAACGTATGCGCGTGCGGATTCGTGCTCTCGACCAAGCTAATCAAAATACGCAAAACGACGCCGCACTCATGCGCACGGCAGGCGGTGCCGTCGATAACACCGTCGAAATTTTGCGCGCCCTCAAAGAAAAAGCAATCAACGCCGCCAACGACGCCAATACCGACGAAGACCGCTACATCTTGCAGAAGGAAGCTCACCAGCTCATCGACCAAATAAACGACAACGCCCTTGCCCAATTCAACGGCAAATATCTTATCGACGGCACGCGGAATTACGCACCACAATCAACCAGAACGGTTTTGCTCAACCAAAGTTTGGCAACGAATACTTTAGTGAATGCAGGTCCTACTTATGCCATAACAAAATATAAAAACCGCGCAGGCGATTCTTTGGAGATTCAGTCGAGTGACCGCTATGAAGTTTCGTGGGTTATTAACGGCGTGACATCAACAGTTAGCGGACAAGTTGGCGATAAAAGCTTTATAGATATTGTCCCGCATGCAAACAACACTCAAGTGGCACCTGTAAATGCCACACAAGCCAACAAAGGAAAAATAGACGTTATCCAAAACAAATTTGGTCAGCAAATTTATACACCGGACAATACGGCGGGAATTGCCGTTACTTCACACAGTTCATTCCCCGGAACCGAACATCAAGTCGACGGCTTTACCATCAGCATCACAGACGACAAAGGCAACGTCAAGAAGACAGCTAACGCGGCTTTGAATGATTTTCATCTTTATCAGCGCGCGGAAAACAAAACTGACGGCGACGGCTCGTTGACGTTCCAAGTCGGCTCGGAGGCGAACGTCGCAATCAAAGTCGCCTTGACGGATATGCGGGCTCACGCGCTCGGTCTCGAAGGTAAGGACGGCAACAAGCTCCTGTTCGTGCCGAAAGAAAATGCCAACGCCGCTATCAACGTCTTCAACAACGCGATTGAAATGGCACTCGACCAGTCAACGTCAATCGGCGCGGTGCTGTCGCGACTGGACTACACCAGCGCAAACCTCACGACCGCCAGCGAAAACGTTCAGGCGTCCGAATCGACAATCCGCGATGCCGATATGGCTAAGGAAATGACCGAATACACCAAAAACAACGTCCTCATGCAGGCGGCGCAGGCAATGCTTGCGCAAGCCAATCAAAGCAGCTCGGCGGTTATCAGCTTGCTCCAGTGAACAATCGCGCCCATTGCGGCGCACACATAAAAAATCCTCCGCAACTGCGCGGGGGATTTTTTCGTTGCACCGTGATATAATCGGCACAAAATTTTTTTGGGAGGTCGTAACGTGAACTTGAGCAAATCTTTGGCAGCCTTCGCACAGGCAAAACGTTTCATGCCCGGCGGCGTCAACAGCCCCGTGCGGTCGTTCGGCAGCGTCGATTCAAATCCGCCGTTCATTTCGCACGGCAAGGGCTCTCACATCTTCGACATTGACGGCAACGAATACATCGATTACGTCGGCTCATGGGGACCGCTTATTTTGGGACACGCTCACCCGACCGTTGTCGCCGCGCTGAAAAATGCCGTCGAACGCGGCACGAGCTACGGTGCGCCGACTGAACTTGAAACGCGGCTTGCAAAGCTTGTCCGAAAAATTTTCCCGTCAATGGAAGTTATGCGCATGGTCAATTCCGGCACCGAAGCGACAATGAGCGCGTTACGTGTCGCACGCGGCTTTACCCGTCGCGAAAAAATTCTGAAGTTCATCGGCTGTTATCACGGGCACAGCGACAGTCTGCTTGTCAAGGCGGGCAGCGGCGCGGCGACGTTCGGAGAACCGTCAAGCCCCGGCGTGACGCGCGGCACTGCGCGGGACACGATAACTTTGCCGTACAACGACCTTGCCGCCGTCGAGGAGGTTTTTGCTGACTGCGGCGAACAAATTGCGGCGATAATCGTTGAGCCCGTCGCGGGGAACATGGGTCTCGTCCCGCCGAAGGAAAATTTTTTGCGCGGCTTACGGGACATCACGGAGCGATTTGGCGCGTTGCTGATATTCGATGAGGTTATGTGCGGCTTCAGAGTTTCGCTCGGCGGTGCGCAGGAAAAATATCGCGTCGTGCCCGATTTGACGTGTCTGGGCAAAATTATCGGCGGCGGACTGCCCTGCGCGGCATACGGCGGGCGCGAAGACATCATGCGCAACGTCTCACCCGACGGCAAAATTTATCAGGCGGGCACACTCAGCGGCAACCCGTTGGCGATGACGGCGGGCATTGCGACGTTGACGACCTTGACG
>JADEZP010000130.1 GCA_015206805.1 Quinella sp. 1Q7
CGTCGGCGGTTGAAGGCGTTTCGTCGGCTTGAGACGATTCGTCGACAGTTGAAGGCGTTTCGTCGGCTTGAGACGATTCTTCGGCGGTTGCGGACGTTTCGTCGGCTTGAGACGATTCGTCGACAGTTGAAGGCGTTTCGTCGGCTTGAGCGAGCGAATTTTTTTGTTCGGAAATTTTTTCGGCGAGCGTGTCGATTTGCGTTGACGGAGCGGGTTCAGCGGATTGTTCGGCAACCGCGACGCCTTCAGCAGTGCCGTCGGTTTTATATCGCGACAAAACGGAACTCGGTGCCGTCGGACGCGGTGCAGGTTTCGGTAACGCTTCTTCCTCAACCGCCGCAGTGATCTCAACGACTTCACGGCTTCCTATGCCCAAAATTCCGCCTTCTCTGTATTTTTTGCTGTGTAATATTACTGCGTCGTCACCGAGTTCAGCTTTCATGGCGGTCATCGCTTCCTTCATGGTGGCCGCCTTAAAAATTTTAATCTGCAAATGAGTTCACCACCACATTATATTATGGCGGAATTATAGCAGAAATTTATTTCGTGGCAAAAAAATTTTTCGTGCACCGCTGACGAATTTGCCGCCGTTGACGCTGATAATCGCGACTGAAAAATTTCCGCCGACATTCACGCTGACGACCGCAACTGAAAAATTTTGCCGACGCAAAAAATTTTTTCGTGCACCGAATTCAACGCGGCGGGCGACATATTGACAAAAGCCCTTCGCGGTGTAGAATAATTCTGCAGAATTTTTTGCACGTTATTAAAAGGGATTTATCAATCTGCGGCGAAATTTTTTTCAACGCAAAATGCACACAGGAGGTCAATTCATGATTAAGCTGACGAAATTCAATTCGGACTCGAACAAACGCGGCGAATTCATCTTGAACGCGGAATTGATTCAAACAATCGAGTCGACACCCGACACTGTCATCACGCTGTTGAACGAAAAAAAGTTCATCGTCGAAGAAGCCGCCGAAGAAGTCGTGCGCCGCGTGATGAAGTATCGCCGCGCCTTGAGACAATCCTAATTAACGGAGGAACAAATTATGCCTGACGAAGAAAAAGACATTGACGTAGCAACCCCGGCACCTCCGCTCGCGCAGTCTAAACGCAAACAAATTATCTTGATTATCGTGCTGGTGATAATCGGTTTGGCATTGGCGGCAGGAATATCGCTGTTCGTCGTGACAAAGTTTATGGGCGAAATTCCCGTCGGCAATGCTGAAGACGGCGGCGAACCGCGCTATCATGATTCGGGCGTGTTTATCAAACTCGGCGATCCTAAAGAAGGCGTCCTCGTCAACGTCGGCGGTCCGCGCAGTGGCAAATATCTCAAAGCAAGCATCATCGTCGAATTCAATCCCGCAAGAAAATCCGTCGTCAACGACGAAACTCACGCCCTGCAACCCGACGCCGAAGTCAAAGTCAACGACGCCGTAACCCAATTCCTGCGCGCAACCAAGCTTGAAGACTTCGACGCCGATAAGCAGGACGAATTCAAAAAGCAACTCAAAGACGCGCTCAACGCCACGCTCGGCGGCGGCTCCGTTTACGACGTTTACATCACGAGTTTCCTCTTGCAGTAAGGGGTGACCGTTTTGTCTGTTGATGTACTTACTCAAGAGCAAATCGACGCGTTGCTCAAAGCCGCTAACGAAGGCGAAACTTCACTCGAAGAGCTCAAGCAGGAAGAGACTGCCAAAAAAATTAAAGTCTACGACTTCAAGCGACCGGATAAATTTTCCAAAGACCAAATCCGCACGCTGTACATGCTCCACGAAAGTTTTGCGCGAATGCTCAACACCTACATGAGCTCGCACCTGCGCACGCTCGTCAATGTCGACGTGGTGTCCGTCGAACAGCTCACCTATCAAGAATTTGTTCAATCGCTCGCAAATCCAAGCGTCATATCGATATTGGCGGTGCCGCCGCTCAAAGGCAACATAATCTTTGAGATAAGCTCGGAAATTGCGTTCGCTTACCTTGACCGCGTCTTCGGCGGCGACGGCACAACGTCAATCAAAACGCGCGTGCTTACGGAAATTGAAGATGCCGTCATGCGCCGATTCGTCAACTCGGCAATGGATCGTTTCAAGGAGGCGTGGTCGAATATCACGCCGATGACCCCGACGCTTGAGGCAACTGAATCAAACCCGCAATTCACGCAGATTGTCCCGCCGAACGATATGGTCGTCATAATCACGTTGCACGCGAAGGTCGGCGAAGTCGAAAGTATGATGAATATCTGCATACCGTACCTTGTGCTTGAACCGATTATGTCTAAGCTGACAACGACGTTTTGGGCGGCAGCGTCCGTTGCCAAAGATGAACACGGCGGACAAGCCGAAATTATCCGCCGCAAACTCAACAAAACGAAAGTTCCGTTCGTCGTCGAGGTCGGGCGCGTGCAAATTACAATCCGCGAATTCCTGACGCTCGGATTCGGCGACGTGCTTCAGCTCAACACCAAAGTCAAAGACGACTTCCCCTGCATGATCGGCACGAATGCGAAATTCTACTGCAGACCCGGCACCTTCGGCAAAAAGCTGGCGGTGCAGATAACTCAAGTCGTACAAAAAGGAGAGGATGCGACTGATGACGATGAGTGACTTGTCTCAAGCTGAAATCGATGCGCTGTTGGCGGGAGGCGGCGGCGGCTCGGACGACACTTCAAGCGCGCCTGCCCCTGCGGACGGCGGCAACGAAGACTACGAAAATTTGCTGTCCGACATGGAAAAAGACGCGCTCGGCGAAATCGGCAACATCTCAATGGGTAGCGCGGCAACAACTTTGTCGACGTTGCTCGGTCATAAGGTATCCATAACGACGCCTTCCGTTGCCGTTGCGCCGATGAACGTTATTCAGCAAAATTACCCGTTGCCGTATCTCGTCGTCGAAGTCGCTTACACCGCCGGCATTGACGGCAGTAACGTCTTTGCCATTCAAGCGACGGACGCCGCAGTTATCGCCGATTTGATGATGGGCGGCGACGGCACGAATCCCGACACCGAACTTAACGAAATTCATTTGAGCGCGGTCGGCGAAGCAATGAATCAGATGATGGGCGCGGTCGCGACGAGCCTGTCGACGATGTTCAGCAAGAAAATCGACATTTCCCCGCCGAAAGTGAATCTCGTCGATTTCGGCAAAGAAGACCTTGCCAAGGAAAAAAGCACCGAACCTGTCGTGCGCGCGGCATTCCGCATGGAAGTCGACGGACTTATCGACAGCGAGATAATGCAAATTATCACGGTCAAAGTCGCCAAAGAAATGGTCGACGCGCTCATGAACGGTCCCGAAGAGGAGCCCGCACCGCCTCCGCCCGCACCGAAGTCCGCGACGCCTCCGCCGCCGAAAGCCGCACCTGCACCGCCCCCGCAACAAAATTATCCGCCGCCACAACAAAATTATTCACAGCCGCAACAACCGCCGCAGCAAGGTTACGCGCCGCCCGGTTACGGATACGGGGGATCTCAAATGCAACCAAACGTCGTAAGCAATATGCCCGTTTCGCCCGCGCAGTTCACGCCGCTTTCCGTGGAGCCCGTTCAAATCAACGAGGCAAACATCGGATTGATTTTGGACGTGCCGCTTCAAGTGACGGTCGAACTCGGTCGCACGAAAAAAACCATCAAAGAAATTTTGGACTTGTCCACGGGCTCAATCGTGGAGCTTGACAAATTGGCGGGCGAACCCGTCGAAATTCAAGTCAACGGTCATTTCCTTGCCAAAGGCGAAGTCGTCGTCATTGACGAAAATTTCGGCGTCAGAATAACCGAAATCGCCACGCCCGCCGAACGCGCCGCCCGCTTGAAGTGACAATTTAAACCGCCCGTCTTGCCCATTGACGGAATATCGGTTATAATGCCAATCTGAAAGTTTTATGTTGTGATTGAAAATAATTCTTTTAAACGGGAGAGATGAATTATGGCAGTAAAAGTTTTGGTCGTCGACGACGCAGCTTTCATGCGGATGATGGTTAAAGATATTCTTTCCAAGAACGGCTACGAAGTCGTCGGCGAAGCAGAGAACGGCCTAAAAGCGGTCGAAAAATTTACTGAACTGCGCCCCGACCTTGTGACGATGGATATCACCATGCCCGAAATGGACGGTATCTCGGCGGTCAAGGCAATCAAGAAAATCGATCCGAAAGCAAAAATTGTCATGTGCAGCGCAATGGGACAACAAGCCATGGTTATTGAAGCCATTCAGGCAGGCGCACGCGACTTTATCGTCAAGCCCTTCCAAGCCGACCGCGTGCTTGAGGCTGTACGTAAAGCCGTCGGCTGATGATTGACAAGCTGAAGTTTTTTCTCCCGATTGCGCTTGTGCTCGTTTGTTTGATATATTTTGACGGCTCTTTTGCACAGGCCGCAGGAGGCTACCTGGAAGGTTACGAAGAAGTCAATCCGCAACCGACCGGAGTTTCCTGGTGGTCGACGCTCGCGTATCTTGTAAGTTTGCTCGTCGTGTTCGCCGTCGTGCTGGTTATGGCGTATTTTGCCGCAAGGTTTATCGGCGGACGTTTCAACGCGGCGCGGATTTCGGCAAGCGGCGGCAGAATTCTGGAAAATTTACCTCTCGGACCGAATCGCTCTGTCTGCACTGTTGAAATGGCCGGCAGAGTCTTTTTGTTGGGAGTAACCGACCACAATATCAATTTGCTCGGCGAAATTACCGACAAAGATTTAATCGAACATTTGCACACGCAGGCGATCAATTCGGGCGATATGTTTTCACAGGAGTTCGGCACGCTGTCGGACTTGGTCAGGAAAATTCCGCTCTTCAAGAAACGCCGGTAGCGCGTGTTTAGGATCTACTTTCTTTTGCAAGCCCAAAAGAAAGTAGCAAAGAAAAGGGCGTTCTTCGCCGTATGTCACATCACGTGACATACGCGGCGTGACCGTCATCCGTGACGGTCGGTAATTTCGTCGGCATTAGGCATTACAGTTCGGAGGAAGTGTGGTTTTGAATCGAAATTGTTTTCCAATCTGCGCGGCGGCAACAGTTGCGGCTTTGCTTTTGGCGGCGAATTACGTTGAGGCGGCACCGATTATTCCAAGCGTGAACGTGGAAGTCGGCACGGCGGACAGCCCCGAACAAGTCTCCTCCACGTTGCAGGTTATCGCGGTTTTGACTTTGGCGACAATCGCGCCCGCAATTTTGATGATGACGACTTCCTTCGTGCGAATCGTCGTGATAATCGGTTTCCTTCGCAACGCCCTTGCCACGCAAAACGTCCCGCCCAATCAAGTTATCGTCTCGCTGGCAATGTTCTTGACGTTTTACATAATGGCACCGTATTGGTCGCAGGCAAACGACAACGGACTGCAACCGTACTTGGCGGGACAAATCACGCAGGAAGAGGCGATAACCAACGTCCTGGAACCCATGCGCGAATTCATGTTCCGTCAAACGCGGGAAGCGGATTTGGCTCTGTTCGTCAACTTGTCCGACGCCGAACGCCCCAATTCGCAGGAAGACGTTTCAACCTTCGTGCTGATTCCCGCCTTCATGATCAGCGAACTGAAAACCGCCTTCCAAATCGGCTTTATGCTGTACGTGCCGTTTATCGTCATTGATATGATTGTCGCGACGACGCTCATGTCAATGGGCATGATGATGTTGCCGCCCGTCATGATTTCCTTGCCGTTTAAAATTCTGCTGTTCGTGATGATTGACGGTTGGCATTTGCTCATTCGTTCGATTATCGTAAGTTTCCGATAGCGGAAGGAGGAAATTTTGTGCGTTTTGAATCCTATGCACAATTTTTGGAAGACGTAGTTTTATACTGTGCGCTCAAGGACGTGGACAAGGGTTTTTATATCGACGTAGGCGCGAATGATCCTACCGACTTGAGTGTTACAAAATTTTTCTACGACAGAGGCTGGCACGGAATTAACATTGAGCCGTTGCCCGAAAAGTGCGCACTCTTGTCGGAAATGCGCCCG
>JADEZP010000131.1 GCA_015206805.1 Quinella sp. 1Q7
GTCAAGCGCGAGGCGTCGGCGATTTTCGATTCGGTCGGCGACATGCTGAAAAATTTTCTTGACAAAATTTAACGTGTCACTTATAATCCGCGTTGTGTTAGTCAAGCGACTGATACGAGCGGAAGTAGCTCAGTGGTAGAGCACAACCTTGCCAAGGTTGGGGTCGCGAGTTCGAGCCTCGTTTTCCGCTCCAAGCGGACATAGCTCATCTGGTAGAGCGCAACCTTGCCAAGGTTGAGGTAGCGAGTTCGAGCCTCGTTGTCCGCTCCAATTTTTTTGACATCAAGTTGGCACCGGTTGGACCCGTAGCTCAGTTGGTTAGAGCAACCGGCTCATAACCGGTCGGTCCCAGGTTCAAGTCCTGGTGGGTCCACCAACTTAACATATGGCCTTGTAGCTCAGCTGGATTAGAGTATTTGACTACGAATCAAAGGGTCGGGGGTTCGAGTCCCTCCAAGGTCACCACGTGGGTAGGTAGCGAAGTGGCTAAACGCGGCGGACTGTAAATCCGCTCCCCTTGGGTACGATGGTTCGAATCCATCCCTGCCCACCACCACGAAAAATCAAGTGTCGTCTTCGGGCGGCACTTTTACTTTGTCGGCGCGACGGGCATTGACTGCGCGGGCGGACTTTGCGGCAATTCGGACATGTTCATATTGCGTGCAGTCGACCATAAAAAGCCCAATATCCCGACGGCAATGGCGGCTATTCCAACCATTGACGCGATTGTCAAGCCCTGAATATGTTTGAGCATACCTTTGATGTCGGCACGCATTTCGCGCATTTCCGCATCATGTTTTTCTTGCGCACGGAGCATATCCTCGCGTTGCTGATGAATTTCGGCAATGACCATGTCGACTTTCGTCAATACCGCGTCTATGCGTCCGTTCTGTGCATCTATCTGACGTTGCACGTTCACGTTGATTTGTTCCTGTTCAGTCATTTTAATCGTCACCTTTCGTTGAGATTTTCGATACGGTAATTATAACACAATTGCAAACGAAAAGACTGCCTCACATGCGCGGGGCAGTCTTTTTTGTGCGATTGATGATAAAATTTTATTGGACGGTTGCCGTGCCGTTGAGCTGATTGGTGCGTGCGTCGAAACGGCTCATAATTTCGTTGCAGGTGTTATTCTATAACACAGTTGCAAACGAAAAGACCGCCTCACATGCGCGGGGCAGTCTTTTTTGTGCGATTGATGATGAAATTTTATTGGACGGTTGCGGTGCCGTTGAGTTGATTGGTGCGTGCGTCGAAACGGCTCATAATTTCGTTGTAGGTGTTCTTCGTGATTTCGGGCATATCCTGCAAGCCCGTCGCGTTCGTCCACGTCGCGCCCGCCTGCTTGAAACCCTCTTCGACGGCGGCACGCATCGTCGCAAGTTTTTCGGGGTCGTTGCCGGCTATCGCGGTCGCAAGGTCGAAAATTCTGCTCGACACCGCATCGACGGACCAATCGCCGCCCTCGCCGACAGCTTTGGCAGCGTCTTCGGCATTCGTCGCGACTTCAGGCAGTCCGAAACGCGCCGCGTCAATCTGCACGCCGTCAAAGTTCAAAATGCCGACGCCCTCGTCAAGCCAGCCTTGAAGCTTGTCGTTAGAGTCGGTCAACACTTGAATCATAAGGTTGAGCATCGTCTGTTCGCTCATGGCGATACTTTCTTCAAGCGAGCGGACTTGGTCGGCGGAAAGACCTTTCGTCTGTTGAGTTGCGTTTTCGTCGACGGAAAGATTGTCCTGCTTAGCCGCCGCTTGAGCCGCCTTAGCCGCGTCGGAAATTTCGACATCCGTTGCCGCGCCGAATTTCGCCTCCGTCGATTGCGCCTGCGTTTGTGATTGAGTTTGTGCGGTGTTCTTAGTGTTGCGGGCTTGCGTGGTGTATTGCGCGAAGCCTTGCAAAACTCTTGAAGCGTTGCTTACGTCCATGTTACTCATGATGAAAACCTCCTTGATTGTAAATCTCAAAGCTCCGTCGACTACATCATCAACAGCATTGCCAAATCAAGACTTTGTCGCGGCTCAAGTTTTGTTGCGACGGTTCCGTCAGGATTGGGCGGCGCGGTGTAGTCGGGTACGGAGACCATGTGCGGTTTATGCTTGACTTGCTCGACAATCCGTGAGCCTTCGCAGGTCGACTACATCATCAACAGCATTGCCAAATCAAGACTTTGTCGCGGCTCAAGTTTTGTTGCGACGGTTCCGTCGGGATTGGGCGGCGCGGTGTAGTCGGGTACGGAGACCATGTGCGGTTTATGTTTGACTTGCTCGACAATCCGTGAGCCTTCGTAGGTCGTTATCATAATCGTGCCGTCGGGCAGGAAACGCTTAATCGTCTCGGTCTGCATAAAGCGTTGCAGGGCGGAATCGTCGTCGCGATTGGCATTGCCAGAATCCTCGTCGATTTTGACGTCGCCCGTAAGTTCCTTGTGCATGGCGCAAATTTCGTCAAGCTGTTCACGGACTGCCGCCATTGCCTCCACGTCCGCACGAACGTTGGAAATTTTTTCGGCAAGGATTTGCGAATACTCCGACGCGACGTTTTGACCGGCTCCATGCGAAGACTTCAACGCGCTCTTCGTTAAGGTCGCCGAAAATTTTGTGACTTCCCAAATTTCCATGTCGTTCACGCTCCCAAAAATTTTTGTGGTGTTCTGAAAGTTTATCGGCATTCGGGACGCGTCGCTAAAATAATTTATATCATGTGCAATGCGGCTTGTCAATTTGCCGCGCAGGTTATTGTTGCGGAAAATTTTTGTCGCCGCGACGCTTGCCGTGCCGGTATTGAGCATGCAAATCGCCGCCGCCGAAATTCCAATCGATTGGAGCAGAGTTCAGCGCGTAAGCAGCAAATCCGATCTCGCCCGCTACATCGAAAAGGAACGACTTGCGGGGCAATCCGTTATCCCCGTGATTCTCGCGAACGGCTTGACTGTCACCGGTCAAGATTTTATCACGCTGTGCCCGGCGTCCGTCGTCAGTTGGAAAACCGTTGCCAACGACGGGCAAAACGTCAGCATGATTTACACGTTGATGGACTACCCCGGCACGAAGGTCGCCAATGCCTACCTGCGCGGCGATACGACGTGGCTCAACGCCGAGGAAAAACGACTTTACGACGCGGCTGTCGCTATCGTCAACGAGGCTAAAACGCGGAACGGCATGATTAATCAAGAAGTTTACATTTACGAATGGATAATGAACAATTCGACTTACCTGTCGGGCGATATGGATCATCAGCCGCATTTCGTCACGGCGTATGGCGTTCTCGTTGAGCACAGGGCGAATTGCCAAGGCTACGCGGACGCATTTTATATGCTCGGTCGCATGATGGGCTGGAACGTCGGCAGAATGAGCGGTACGGCGGGCGGCGGCGGTCACGCGTGGAATTGGATTGAAATCAACGGCAAAAAATATTTCGTCGACGCGACGTGGGACGATCAATCGATTAAAAACGGCGACGTAAAATATAACGGATATGTTTACTTCAACGCGCCCGTGGAAATTATGCAAGATACGCACTCATGGGATTGGTCGTTGGCTCCGCAAAATCTTCAACCGAGCGTCGACGACTGCTATTCGTATTGTTTTCTTGGCAGCCATCTTGCGCGGGCAACCAACGTTGACGCGGGCTTGAAAATTATCGCTCAAAAGTTCAAGGAGCGGAACGGTTGGTTTTCCGTAATGGTGCCGTTCGATGCAAAATATTCCGACAATAACGTTATGAAGTCTGCCATGCAAAAAGTCTGTGACGAATGCGGCAAGAATATCGATTGGCGTTGGTGGAAACGCGGAAAATATATGTTCATTCACGTGCGCACGAATTGAACCGTACAAAAAAATTTATCCCCCGCTGACTTGTCGACGCAGGGGATTTTTTTTGCTATTATGGCGGAAAATTTTTTGGAGGCGATTATTTTGTTGAGCGACGTTGAAATTGCGCAGGGCGCGCAGGTTGAAAAAATTTCCGTGGCGGCGGCTAAGCTCGGCTTGACCGAAGACGATTTGGAGTTTTACGGCAAGTTCAAGGCGAAAATTTCTGCGGACGTGTGGCGGCGCGTCGAACACAATCCCGACGGCAAATTGATTCTCGTCACGGCGATAACGCCCACTCCCGCCGGCGAAGGCAAGACGACGACTTCAATCGGACTTGCGGACGCGTTCGCGCGGCTCGGCAGGAAAGTTTGCGTCGCGCTCCGTGAGCCCAGTCTCGGACCGTGTTTCGGCATCAAAGGCGGCGCGGCGGGCGGCGGCTACGCGCAGGTCGTCCCGATGGAAGACATCAACCTGCATTTCACGGGCGATTTTCACGCGATAACGACTGCGCACAATCTGCTTGCCGCCGTCGTCGACAATCACCTGCAACAGGGCAACGAGCTTGGAATTGACGTGCGGCGCGTCGTGTGGAAACGTGTCCTCGACCTCAATGACCGCGCCCTGCGAAATGTCGTCGTCGGACTCGGCGGCAAGGCAAACGGCGTCCCGCGCGAATCGGGCTTCGACATAACCGTTGCTTCCGAAATGATGGCGATTTTATGTTTGGCGCGCGACTTCGCCGACCTCAAGGCGCGGCTCGGAAAAATTATCGTCGCGTATACCTTCGACGGCAAAATCGTCACGGCGAACGACCTCAACGTCACGGGCTCGCTTGCACTGTTGCTAAAGGACGCAATCAAGCCGAATCTTGTTCAGACGTTGGAAGGCACGCCCGCGCTGATTCACGGCGGACCTTTCGCGAACATTGCTCACGGCTGCAACAGCGTCACCGCGACGAAATACGCGCTCAAACTTGCGGACGTCGTCGTCACGGAGGCGGGCTTCGGTGCCGACCTCGGCGCGGAAAAATTTTTGGACATCAAATGCCGAATGAGCGGACTTCGCCCCGACGCGGTTGTTATCGTCGCGACGATTCGCGCACTCAAAATGCACGGCGGCGTCGACAAAAAAAATCTTGCGGCACCGAACGTCGCGGCAGTCGAGCGCGGGCTTGAAAACCTTGCCAAACATATCGAGAACGTTCAAGGCTTCGGACTGCCCGCGATTGTCGCGCTCAATGACTTCCCGACAGATACCGACGACGAAATTCAGGCGGTCGCGAAACTTTGCGCGGCTGAAAATGTTCGATTCGCGCGGTCGAAAGTTTTTGCCGACGGCGGCGCGGGCGGACTTGAGCTTGCCAAAGCCGTCGAAGACAGTTTTGCCGACGCGAAAAATTTCACGCTTACATACGCCGCCGACGCGGGCATTGCTGAAAAAATTTCGGCGATTGCCACGAAAATTTACGGCGCGGACGGCGTCAACTTCACTACTGCCGCGAAGAAACAGCTTGCGGAAATTGAGCGACTCGGCTTCGGCGGACTGCCCGTTTGTATCGCCAAAACGCAGTATTCGCTTTCCGACGACGCCGCGAAACTCGGTCGCCCGAAAAATTTCACCGTCACCGTCCGCGAACTTAAAATCAGTGCCGGCGCGGGATTCGTCGTCGCATTGCTCGGAGCGATTCTGACAATGCCGGGACTTCCGAAACATCCCGCCGCCGAAAAAATCGACATCACACCCGACGGCGTCATCAGCGGCTTATTCTGATTACGAACAGCTTTTGCCGATAATTTTCATGCGGCGTTGGCGGAAAGTCACGGGCGACAAGTCGAGTTCGCGGACAAACTCCAACGCACGGTCAAAATAATTACCAATCGCGCCGACTTTGTGGGCATCCGAACCTAACGTGACGAATTGCCCGCCGAGTGCGCGATATTTTTTATAGACGGGCACGAGCTCACGAATTGCCTGCGGATTGTTGAAGCGGCGCGTATTGAGCTCCAAAATTTTTTCGCGGGCGACGAGAACTTTAAGCACGGCGTCAATCTCCGCGCTGAAGGTCGCGTAATCAATTTCGGAATTGTCGTATGGTGCGGCGCGGCAAATGTAGTCGATATGTCCGAGCGCGTCAAAGTC
>JADEZP010000045.1 GCA_015206805.1 Quinella sp. 1Q7
CGGTCGGCGACGTGCAACCGATAATCCCCGACGCGACGCGCGAACTTTACGTTGAGCTCGGCACGGGCAAGGGCGACTTCATAACGCAAATCGCCGAACGCAACCCGCAAATAAATTTTATCGGGCTTGAGGTCGAGGCGACGTGCGTACTTGCGGCGGCAAGGAAAATTCGCGCCTGTAACTTGCGCAACGTGCGACTTATCGTCTTCGACATAAACAACATCAGCGAAATTTTCCCCGCGCACTCCGTCGACAGGCTGTACATAAATTTTTGCGATCCGTGGCCGAAGAAACGTCATGCCAAGCGTCGGCTGACTCACGCGAGATTTTTGGAGATGTACCGCACGATTATCAAGGTCGGCGGCGAAATTTACTTCAAGACGGACAATCGCCCGCTGTTCGATTTTTCGCTGGAGCAATTCGCATTGGCGGGACTTGACGTGCGCGACGTTACGAATGACCTTCACGCCGCCGAGCCGCCCGAAAATATCCGCACCGAATACGAAACCAAATTCAGCGCGGCGGGCGTCCCGATAAATTTTTGCGTCGCGACCTTCGGCAAATGACGACTTACGAATATTGAGGCCGCACATGGACGTGCGGCCTCCGCCGACGCATTTGCGTGACGCAAATACCGTCGGCTCACTACTTGAACATATTCGGACGTATCGGGTAGGCGCAACCAATTTTCGCCCCCGCGCGTAGCGGGCGAGTTTCTTTGCTACTTTCTTTGCTCGGTCAAAGAAAGTAGATCCTAAACACAAAAATTTGAGGAGACCTATGGAAAAAATTTTGACACTCGGCATTGAAACCAGTTGCGACGAAACGGCGGCGGCAATCCTGCGCGGCGGGCGGGAGCTGCTGTCGAACGTCATATCAACGCAAATTCCCCTGCACCGGAAATTCGGCGGCGTCGTGCCCGAAATCGCGTCGCGCAAACACATCGTCAACATCATGCCCGTTATCGACGAGGCATTGACTACGGCGGGCGTCAAACTGCGCGACATCAACCAAATTGCCGTGACAAAAGGTCCGGGACTTGCGGGCGCATTGCTTGTCGGAATATCCGCGGCTAAATCGCTTGCTTACGCGCTCAACATCCCGCTAATCGCCGTCAACCACCTGGAAGGGCACATCTTCGCGAACTTCATCAGCACGCCCGAACTTGAGCCGCCGTTCCTGTCACTGGTCGTTTCGGGCGGACATACCGCGCTGATTCGAATGCTCGACTACAACCGCTTCGAACTGCTCGGACAATCTCGCGACGATGCGGCAGGTGAGGCGTTCGACAAAATCGCGCGGGTAATGGGCTTGCCGTACCCCGGCGGACCCGAAATCGACAAGCTTGCCAAACTCGGCGACGCGACCGCGATAAATTTCCCGCACCCGAAAGTTGACGGCTACGACTTCAGCTTCAGCGGGCTCAAATCCGCCGTGCTGAATTTCCTCAATACCGCGCAAATGCGTGGCGATACGATTGTTGCGGCGGACGTGGCGGCAAGCTTCCAAAAAACCGTCGTAGATACGTTGGCGGAAAAAACTTTGTCGGCGGCTGACGAATTCGCGCTGGACAAAATCGTTTTGGCAGGCGGCGTCGCGGCGAACTCGTCGCTTGAACAGACACTTCGCACGGCGTGCAGAAATCGCGGGCTGAAATTTTTTTACCCGTCGAAAATCCTGTGCACCGACAACGCCGCTATGATTGCCTGTCGCGGCTACTATCAATCGCTGACGGGCGACTTCGCCGACGCCACGCTTAACGCCGTGCCGAATCTCGGATTGTGAGGAATTTTTATGGAGCTTAAAAATCTCGGAAAAACCACCGCTTACAAATATGACTACGCGCCCGAATTTCTGGAGGCGATACCCAATGCACACGCTGACAGAAATTATTTCGTCACGCT
Source organism: Quinella sp. 1Q7 (assembly GCA_015206805.1). Classification (GTDB taxonomy): domain Bacteria; phylum Bacillota; class Negativicutes; order Selenomonadales; family Selenomonadaceae; genus Quinella. The sequence continues at coordinate 1,905 of JADEZP010000045.1, forward strand.
GACGAGCGACGAGTTTACCTGCCTGTGCCCGATAACTCATCAGCCCGACTACGCGACGATTAAAATCCGCTACATTCCCGACGCCAAACTTGTCGAGAGCAAAAGTCTCAAGCTGTATCTGACGAGCTTCCGCAATCACGGCACATTCCACGAGGATGTTGTCAACACCATTGCCGACGACTTGATTAAACTTTTGGAGCCGCGCTATTTGGAGGTCGAAGGGCTTTTCAGCGTGCGCGGCGGGATTTCAATCGTGCCGTTCGTCAATTACGGTCGCGGCGAATTCGAGGCTGTCGCGGCGAAAATTCTGGTTGAACGTCATGCTTAAGCAGAAACGACTTGCGCTGATTAACGACGTGACGGGCTTCGGACGCTGTTCCGTGACCGTGGAGTTGCCGATAATTTCCGCGCTGAAAATTCAAGTCTGCCCGTTGCCGACCGCGATACTTAGCGTGCACACGGGCTTTAAAAATTATTTCATGGACGACTTTACCGACCGCATGAATTTTTACGCCGACAGCTGGCAAAAAAATTCGCTGACCTTCGACGCCGTCGCCACGGGATTTTTCGGCTCCGCCGCGCAGATTGAAATTGTTCGCCGCGTGATAAAAACTTTTCCCGCCGCCGTGATAATCGATCCCGTCATGGGCGACCACGGAAAAATTTATCGGACGTACACGCGCGAGATGTGCCGACGTATGCGCGAGCTGTTGGAATTCGCCGACCTTGTCACGCCGAATTTGACAGAAGCTTGCGAACTGTTGGGCGTGCCGTATCCCGAAGGCGGCGTCGTGAGCGATTCGGAACTTGCGACGATGGCGGCGAACATTGCGGCGAAAACGCGCGGCGGACGCGTGATTATCACGGGCGCGACACTTGCGGCGGGCGACGGCTCCGACATAACGAATTTTATTTTCGACGGCGGGCAAGTGAGCGTCGTGACTTCGCGGCGACTCGGCGGCGACCGTTCGGGCACGGGCGACGTATTTTTTGCGGTAGCGGCGGCGTCGTGGCTCAACGGCGAAACTTTGACGGCGGCGACGCGTAAGGCAGCGGATTTCGTCGCGAAATGCATTGCGCACGCCGAACAGCTCAATCTGCCATGGAATTGGGGTTTGCCGTTCGAGGAGTTCTTAACCGACTTGAGGTGACCGCATGAAAAATTTTTTCGTGACAATCTGCGCGGCGACAATGCTTTTGACGGGTTGCGGGCAGTCCGATTCGCCCGAAGCCGCGCTCAACGAAATAAGCATTGCGCTTGCCGAACGTGACGCCGCAAAACTTTCCGAGCGCGTGGATTTGGACGAGTTCTTTTCCGCGACATACGACGCCGCAACCGTTGAGCTTGCCGCACGTTACGACGACTACAAGGCGCGTTATCCCGACGACCCGTATTTTCAGTTCAGCGCGGAATTCATCACAAACTACAATGCCGAGCACAAAGCTTTGCACATGAAATTTTTAGACGGCGTGCAGTCCGCGTACTTCGCCAAAATTCCCGCGCCCGTCAAGCCCGAAGACAATCCGACCGCTTACGTCGCCAACGAATTCGATTTGATTCGGCAAGCCGCCGACGTCACGATTAAGGACACGCGCTTTGCCGACGACCGCGCGACGGTGATTCTTGACGTGCAGGGCGACAACAGCCTGCGCGGGCAATTCATCGGGCAGTTGACGTTCGAGCTTGCATTTCGCCGCGACGCCGATAATCGCTGGCATTTTGAGGCAATAGAAAATCTTGACGCGCTGACTCCGACGCTTGTCGACAAAGCCGAGCTTGTCTGGATAAATTTTTGAGCCGCGCATAAAAAATTCCCCGACGGTCGATTGACTGCCGGGGAAAATTTTTTTGTCATTGGAGTTTTTGGCGACAGTAATAAGCTGCAAAATTTGAGGCCGCCCAAGGATGGGCGGCCCTGACCGCCGCCGTTAGAAAACGTGACGTTTTCGTAGGCGGCGCGGCTTTCTTTGCCTACTTTCTTTCGCCGCCGAAAGAAAGTAGGTTTATCATACAAAATTAATTTCAACGCCATAAATAACCTGTTGCCGTTAAGCGCGAAGTTCCGCCAAATATCGCGTCAAGGCGTCTTGCCACGTCGGCAGGCGATTGAAGCCCGCCTCGTCGAGCGATTTTTTGCTAAGCCGCGAATTGAACGGGCGACGCGCCGGCGTCGGATACTCAATCGTCGGAATGCCTTCGACCGCGACGTCAAGTCCCGCCTGATTGAAAATTTCCTGCGCGAATTCTGCCCACGAGCAAAAGCCCTCGTTCGTCGCGTGATAGATGCCGAATTTGTCCGTCGCAAGCATGTCCGCCAAAAGTTTCGCAAGGTCGACGGTGTAAGTCGGGCTGCCGATTTGATCGTTGACGACGCGCAAAGTTTTATGCGTTTCGCCGAGCCGCAACATCGTCTTGATAAAATTGTGCCCGTTGATGCCGAAGACCCAACTCGTGCGCACGATAAAATGTTTGTCGACAATCGCGGTAACGGCGTCTTCGCCGAGGAGTTTGCTGCGCCCGTAGACGTTGACGGGCTTTTTCTCGTCGTGGACTTCGTAAGGCGTCTTGCCGTCGCCGCCGAAGACGTAATCGGTGCTGATGTAAATCATCTTCGCGCCGACTTCGCGACAAGCCTCCGCGACCCAACGCGTGCCCATACCGTTGACCGTCAGCGCAAGTTCGGCTTCGGACTCCGCTTTGTCGACGGCGGTATAAGCCGCGCAGTGAGCAACGACATCGGGCTTTTTGTCGAGAATGAAATTTTTCGCGCCCGCTTCAGTCGTCAGCTCCAGCTCCTCAAGTGACGGCGCGATATGTTCAACGCCGCGTGCCGTCAGCTCCTTTGAAAGGTCGTAACCCAGTTGTCCGAGAATGCCCGTGATTAATACCATAAAATTTTACACGCTCCTTAGTTTAGTTGTCACTGCCGCCGAAGAACAAGCCGCGAGTAATCATCCACCACGCGACAGTTCTCATGGCACCGATAGTTTGTAACGCATGTGCGCGTTCGTCGGCTAAATTAACGCTGTTGAGCTCGTTGGAGGCGACGTGCGGCAAAAGTTCCACGACGTCCGAATCAATTTGCCCAGCGACTTTCGACGTGACAAACGCCTCGCTGTTGAATCCGACGCCGTCGCTGTCAAATAAACTCGGCGCGATTGAATAGTAGGCAAAATCTTTCGGCGCGATAAGTTCAATCAGCGTCGGGACGATTGAAATGTGATCGCCAACCGCGTCGGGCGGAAGAATGTCCTTGGTAATGCCCGCGCCGTACAGCACGAACGGCACGCTTTGTTTCTCAAAGATTGTCGGGTGCGTTGACGGGTCGCAACGAACAGCATGGTCGCCCGTGATGACGAAAACACTTTCGGGATATTTCTCCGTCGCGGCGCGGACAAAATTCGTGATAACCTCGTCCATGTACCAGTAATGCCCCAACTCAACCGCAAGCTGTTCGGGCTCGTCGACGTTGGGAAGTTTTTTCAAAGCCTCCGTCACGGCGTCGAGATGAAAACCTTCCGCCGCAAGGTCGAGACTGTACGGCGGGTGATTGGTCGTCGTCATTATGACGTGAACTGTCGGCGGCTCCGAATCAAGATGCGCAAGCAGGGCGTTAAACAAATTTTCGTCCTTGGTGCCCCACGTCGTCAACTGCGGCGCGTTGTAGTCGGGACAGCCGTAAAAATTATCGAAGCCCTGCGCCAGCGACATCTTGCCGATTGAATCCCAGCTTGGAATGCCGCCGTACCAGAAATCGACGGCGTAACCGAGCGTTTTGAACGGTGCCGCCATTGACGTGATATAAAGCTTGTCGTAAGTCCGCGCCTGATAATTGATTTTGATGTTCACGTCGGGCAAGCCGGTAACGACGCCCGTTATCGCCGTGGACGTGAAATTTCCGTTGGGCATGAAGTTGCGGCTGTAGTAGCAATTATCCTCCGCAATCAGCGACTTGATACCTTCGGCGAGCAAAAGTTCGTCGTACTTGCCGAGCATCGGCCACTGCATGAAAGTTTCGCCGAGTATGATAAAAATATGTTTGGGCGTCGCAATGCGTTGACCTTTGGCTTTGCGTTCGAGATAGGGCGCAAGATTTTTTTCGGTGAGTTCGTGATTGACGGCGATAATCTGCGCGGACTCTTGAATTTTGGTTGCGTCGACGCCGAAAATTTCGCCCGCCTCCATGCGCTTAGCCATAGCCCGTGCGCGATAGAGTGCCTGCGCGTCGTCAAGAACGCACTCGTTCAAAAATCCGTCCGTCGTAATGCCCGCGTTCTCCCAGTTGAGCCCGTTGCCGTATGTGAAACTGCCGCCGAAACGCACGAACAATCCGAACAGGAAAATTCCGACGACCAGTCCCGCGCTCAAGCCCGCGACTTTAATTTTGCCGTCGAGTTCGGGCAACGGGAACGTCTTAATCAGCAACAGCCGACTAAGCACCGCGATACAAAGCAACGTCAAAATCAGCGCGACGACGAATCGCCACGCAATGCCGTATTCTTGGACTGCGGTGACGACGATTGACCATAAATCATCGTTGACGCCCTCGACGACCTCCATGCCGAATGTCGATTGGAATGCGCGATAATACGGGAAACGCATCATGAACAGCAACGAAAATATCAGCGACGCCGCAATTCCGACGCCCAGTCTGATTCGCGAGCTCAAGCCGCCGATTGACACTAAGACGAACGGAATCAGCGTGACCGCGCCCGCAGTCTTTAAACTCAAGCGCAAGCCCGCCCACATTGCCGCCGCGATTTGCGACGCGTCAGTCTCCGCGCCGATGTAACTCGACATGAGCGCGATAAACAATCCGCGATAAATTTCCAGCAACATCAGCACGAACAGGAACAATCGCAAGTCGCGCTGAATGCCGTCGAAAAATCTTTTCAGGAACTTCAAACGCGGCTCCTCCCTAACTCATTGACGCGATTTTATCCTCGACGAAGGCGACGGGGATTTTCTCAAGGCAAATTTCATTTTTCGGGCAAGAACGTTTCCAACAGCCGCGACAAGCCCGCTCGACTTCGATGGCGTGATCAAGTTGACCGTAAGGACCGTTGCGCGCCGCGTTCGTCGGACCCATAAGCATAATCGTCCGCACGCCCAATGCCGCGCCCAAATGTACCGGTCCGGTGTCGCCACCGATAATCAGCCGTGCGCTCCGCAGGACGTGCGCCAACTGCGGAATGTCCGTGCGGTTGATTAGATTGATTGGCGGAATTTCCATTTTGGATTCGACTTCCCGCGCAAACTGTTCGTCCGACGCGCCGTTGCCGACCAATACGGGCACGACCGCCAGTTGATAAAACCAGTCGCCCAGCGCGGCGAATTTGTCGGTTGGCCAACGTTTGTTCGCCCAATTCGCTCCGACGACGAATACCACGAACGGATTGCCCTCCCGCAAGCCCGCGTGTTCCATAATCGCCCGCGCACGCTCCGATTCTTCGACGGGCACTTGCAACGGGAAGACGACCCTGTTCACGACGCAACCGACTGCCCGCGCAGTGTCAAGGTATCGCTCGACGATGTGACCTTCCGCATTTTCGCCGACGACGGGCTTTGAGACCTTGTCGCTAAGTTCGCGCATGTTGCATATGCCAAGCTTGATGTTCGATTTCGCAAAGAACGCTATCGCCGCCGACTTGAACAGCCCCTGCAAGTCAAGCACCGCGTCGAAAGTTTGTTCCTGCAGTTCGTGTTTGAACGGGAAGAATTCGCGCATGAAGCCCGTCAGCGTGCGGAAGTCTTTTTTCTTGAACAGCAAAATTTTGTCGACGCACGGATTCATCTGCAACAGCGGCAGACTCGGCGGCTCCACGACCCACGTCAAATGTGCGTCGGGAAAAGTTTCTTTTATCGCGTAGCTCACGGGCAGCGCGTGAATCACGTCGCCCATTGCGCTCAGCTTGACGATTAAAACGTTTTTCAAGTCTTCAGTCATGATTTGTACCTGCCAAAATTTTTTGCACGATATTGGTTGTCGAACGCCCCGCAACCAAATTCACAAGCTCCACGCGCCCGCCGTAGCGTTGAACGATTTTAGCTTCGGGCAACGTGTCCAAAGTGTAGTCGCCGCCCTTGACGTAGACGTTCGGCTTGACTTCGGCGATTAGATTTTCAGCCGTCGCCTCGCCGAAAAAAATCACGTGGTCAACAGCCTTCAGCCCCAGCAAAACTTCGGCGCGGTCATCTTGATTGTTAATCGGTCGCGAATCACCTTTGAGGCGGCGGACTGATTCATCGGTATTGAGCCCGACAATCAGCACGTCGCCGAAATTTTTTGCCGCCGTAAGATAGCGGACGTGCCCCGCGTGAATTATGTCGAAGCAGCCGTTCGTGAAGACGATTTGCCTGCCCGACTGCTTGAGCCCGTCGCAAAAGGTCGCGGCGTCGTTCCTGTCGATAATCATGTCAATGAATCCTTTCAAGCGTCGCAATGAGTTCGGTCGCGCTGACGGTGCTGGTGCCGAGTTTTCGGACGGCAATGCCCGCCGCAAAGTTCGCGATTTTGGCGGCAAGCGCAGGTTGTGCGCCCGTCGTCAACGCAAGCAGGAATGCGGCAATACACGTGTCGCCCGCGCCCGAAACGTCGTAAACTTCGCTCATGTCGCTCACGGGGATGTGATGTGTCGCGCCGCTGCGCTCAAATAAACTCATGCCCATTTCGCCGCGAGTGATAAGCGCGCCGTCGACGTTGAGCTTGGTCAAAAGTTGCGTGCCCGCGCCGATTAAATCCGTCACGTCGTTGAGTTCATGCCCGACGAACGCGCCCAATTCCGAATCGTTCTGCTTGATGTAGCCGACGCCCGCGAAGTCGCCGATATTGTAGCGCGAATCGACGATGTTGGGAAGTTTTTTCTTGCCGGCGTAGCGAGTGATAAGTTTGCGGGCATTGGCGGTCACCGTGCCGGAGCCGTAGTCGCTCATGATGATTCCGTCGACAGTCGGCAGAATTTTGTCGATTTTGGCAAGCAGTTCAGCCTCGACCTTCTTGCCGAGCGGAGCTTTGCTTTCGCTGTCGATACGGACGATTTGTTGACTGACAGTCGCCCGTCCGCCCGCGATAATGCGCGTCTTGGAAATTGTCGGGCGGGATTTGTCGCGGACGAGACCTTCAATGTGAACGTCGAGATCCTTGAAAATATTGCGCAAATTTTCCGCGTGATTGTCGTCGCCGATAACGCCGATTGCGTAGACTTCGCCGCCGAGTGTCGCCACATTTGCAACGACGTTTGCCGCGCCGCCCGCAACGACGCGTTCGCCCGCCTTTTCCAGAATCAAAACGGGAGCTTCGCGGGAAATGCGGGAGATTCGCCCGTCGACGTAAACATCAGCAACGATATCGCCGATGACCAAAATTTTTTTGCCCTGCATCTTGTTGGTTATGCTGATAAGTTCTTGCAACTTGCCGACCCCCTAAGTCAAGCTGATAACTGCCGCAAGTGCCGTCCGTGGCGTTGACGGACGTTATACCGTTCCAAGCGTTTCGATTCAATTTGAGTTTGTAGCATCTACTTTCTTTCGGCGGCGAAAGAAAGTAGGCAAAGAAAGCCGCGCCGCCTACGAAAACGTCACGTTTTCTAACGGCGGCGACCATGGCCGCACATCCATGTGCGGCCTCAAATTCGTCGCGCCTCAAACAGTCAAGCTGATGAATTGCGGAATGATGTCTTCAAATGAGCCGTCGGGCATGCGGAAGCCGCCGGGGATTGTGCCCAGCTCCGTGAAGCCGAGCCGCCGATAAAGATTGCGCGCGTGAATGTTCGTCGCGACAACCGCATTAAACTGCAGGATTCGGAAGCCCAGTTCCCGCGCCCGCGCAATGCAGTCCTTGACGATGATTTCGCCGATATGCCGCCCGCGCAGATTTGAGCGCACTGCGTAGCTTGCGTTGCTGATGTGACCGCACCTGCCGACGTTGTTGGGGTGGAGGATGTACAGTGCCACGAGTTCGCCGCTCTCGTCGACAGCCACGCCCGTGAACGATTGCGACTTAAAAAATTCGTCGCCCGCCGCAACGTCAAGCTCATGTTCCTGCGGGAAGGCGACACCTTCGCGCACGACCTCGTTCCAAATTTCCGTTGCAGACTTCGCGTCCGCCGACGTGTATGCTCTGACTTCAATCGCCATTAAAATTCCTCCCACGCAGATAAATTTTGGACTTGAGCTCGATACGTTCTCGACCGTAAAAAAAATTCTCCGCCGCCGACTCAAGCGCACCTTTCGGAACTTCGCCGACAAGCACCCAATCGCCCGACGCGTTGTCGAAAAAACTTTGCTCGAATCCGACGCTGACGACCGCCAAAATTTTTTTATCGGCGGGCAACTCGTCAAAGGTCATGAAGGGCATAACGTTTTTGCTCGTCCACGACATTTCTTGCGGGCGAATGCGGGCGAAGTTTTCAGGCGTCTCCAGTCGAAAAATTTTCGCGCCCGTGTAGAAAACCATTGAGCCCGCATATTCCTTGCCGTGGCTGACGACGCACGTTTGCCCGTCAATCAGCGGCAACAACAGTTTAGCTTCGCGACGCGCCGAATTGTCCTCGGTAAGCGGCAACGCCACGAAGTACAGCATCAGCGGGAAAATTATCAGTGCCGAGCCCGCCGTGCCGATAAAAATTCGCCACCTGTTGACGAAATATCTCGCAACGAAAATTGCAATCGGTATCATTGCCGGCAGGGTGTACGTCACGTATTTTGTCGCGCACAGCTGGAAAAATATTATGACCGTCGCCGCCCAAACGATTAGAAATTTTTCGTGCGCGTCGAATACGGGCAAGCGACCTTCCTCAATGAAGAGTTCTGCGCGGCGGAAAAATTTTCGTATCGCGGCGGGAATCAGCGGCACCGACCACGGGAAAAATCCGACCGCCGTTATCAGCAGGTAGTAGTACCAGACGTCCGTTTTCGGGTATTCGGAGACCGTCGCTCGCAAGAAGTTGTGTACGCCGAAAAAATTCACAAAAAATTCCTGCCCGTGAATCAAAGTCATCGGCAGGTACCACAGCGCGACAATCGCCGCGAATGTCAACAGGTTGCGCGGGCGGAAAAGTTTGCTCAAATGTCGCAGGTCGCCCTGCCACGCCAAGAATATCAAAATTATCAGCCCCGGCAAAAAAAATCCGACGGGACCTTTCGTCAGCACCGCCACTGCCGACGCCGCGAACGATACCGCGTAAAATTTCGGCTTGCCCGCGCGATATGCAAGGAAGAACGTTATCAGCGTCGCCGCGAACATGACCATCAACGTCATATCCGTGATTACGGCGTGCGCCAAATACCAATATTCCAGCGTCGTCGCAAGCATCAATGCCGCCGCGAAGCCGATTCGATTGTTGTAAAGTTTCGCGCCGAAAAAATACGTCAGGAACAGTCCGAGCGTGGCGAATATTGCGGGGAACAGTCGCGCCGCGAACTCTCCGACGCCGAAAATTTTATACGCCGCCAAAAGTTCCCAGTAGAACATTATCGGCTTGTCGTACCAGAAATTGCCGTAGATTCGCGGAGACAGCCAATCGTCCGCCGCAAGCATTTCCCGCGCCGTCAACGCGTAGACTGATTCTGTCGGGTCGGTTATCGGCAACAGCCACGCGCCCAAAAAAAATAAAACCAAACTCACGGCGAACAGGCAGATTAAATTTACCACGGCACGAACTCCCAATGAACCTCCAATTTTTTACGTTTGCCGCGCCAACGCAAAACCGCCTGCGAGCAATGTAAATCGTGATACCAGTAATAATCCACGTCGTCGAGTTTGTGATTGTCCGCGTCCCATTTCACGCCGACGACGACGCGATCTTTCGGCGTAATTGCGTAGCTGATACCCGCCTGAAGTTTTTTGGAGTAGTCGTCGTTGTCGAAGTCGAACAGCGAATTCGTCGAATTATTTTTGTTGTAGGAAAAGCCCGCGTAAGCCGCAAGCCGTTCGTTGAATTCACGCCCGACCAAAAAGTTGTAGTTCATGCCGCGAACTGTCGTGCTGCCGTTGGGAACGTTTTTCGCGCTGTCTTTAGTGATTTTGTAGCCCGTGCTCAAAAACAGTAAATATCTGCCCATGAAAATCGGGTCGTGCGACAAATTGAGCTCGTACTCTTGGTGCGTGCTGGAGATTGAATCTTGCCGCCAATGACCGATTTCGCCCTGCAAATGATAACTGACGGGCAACGTGCCGATACGCTTGCCGTAGCCCATGTAAAACGACGGCTCCTTTTGAATCCAGCGGGCGTCGTTGTCGTCGTAAAAACCGTAACGGACGGCGGCACCGAAGTCGCGGTTTGAATAGACAAGCTCGGCGTTACTGCGGATACCTTTTTTGGACTCGATATGCGCGCCGATGTTCAAGTTGAAATGCGGGATTAACGGAATTTCAAAGTTGTCGCGGACGTAGACGCCGTTATCGGAGTTGTAGCCGACGCGCGGGAAATAATTTTCGCCGCGTTCGCCGAAGGTGCTTTCCTCGTAAGCCTTCGTGCCGACGACGCGATTTTTAATCCAGAATTTGACGTTGTACATGCGGATAATTTGTTCGGGCCAAATTTCCATACGTTCCGCGCTCAAGTGGTAGTCGGGGGACTTCGCGCCGCACTTAGTCTGCGTGCCGTTGTAAACGACAATGTGGTCGGGGTAGAACTCGAAACGCTTGCCGGTCAGATAATATTCGCCCGCCTTGCCCGACGCCTCGCCCATTGTGCCGGTCTTCGTGCCGTAGTTGTAAACGGTTTTGTAGCCGTCAAGCGTGACACGCGGCGCACCTTGCGTCAACTGCAGGACGTGGGCTTTATCGTCGACGCGAACGACTTGCTCCTTGATGTTGCCGTGAGCCTCGTCGCTCTGAAAACGATAGCCGTCAAGTTGAATGATGTCGACTTTGCCCGTGGCAATGAATTCGCCGCTACCCGAATAGTAAACCAAATCGTCGCCCTCGAACACGGCGGGAATTGGTGCACCGGGCACTTGCTCGTGCGGAAGACGTTCCTTTGCCTCGGCGATGTCGTCAAGTAATTTTTGTTGCTCCTCGGTCAGCTGATTTTCACGCGCCTCACGCCGCCGATTTTCAATGTAGTCAAAAAAACCCGTGCCCGTGTCGGATTTCGCTTCGTAAACCGCCTCCGCCGTGGACGTGGCAAGCAACGTGGCGACAATCGGCACGACACTCCAAAATTTGTTCATGCGGCGTCAATCCTCGTCAATGATCTCAATAATTTCTCCGTCGTCGAAATTTTGTTCGTCAGGCAACAGCTCGCCGTTTTGCGGTGCAGGTTGCGTTGAAGTTTGCGGCGGTGCAGGTGCGGGAGTCGGCTCAATGTCCACGCGCTCAATCAACACGTCGGACTGCGGCTCAACGGATTCGGTCGGTGCAACGGCGTTTGCCTCCTCAAGCGTGATTCCGCCGACGCCGTCACTGCGCACGCCGTAAACGACAATCGGCGTCTTAATCTGAACGTAAAGCTCAATTCCCGCAGGCAGGTCGATGTTCTTGCCGCGCACGAAAACTTCCTCAAGGTCTTTGTTTTTGCCGCTGAAAGTTTGTCCGACCAAGCTCAAGCCTCGCGCCATTTCGTTTACGGTCATTTCGTCGAGTGCCTCAACGCCCGTAAAAGTTGCGGCGTTTTGTCCGTCAATGGTTTTGAGCGTGTGGAAGTCGATTTCAAGCTTGCCGTTGCTGAAAATATTTTTCGCGCGGCGCACGCCGACAACGGTGCCTTCGCCCGTCAAGCCCTTCGCGAAAACCAAGCTGCCGTCGACAAAAACATCCTCGACAATACGCACGGGCATAATGTCGCCTTCCTGCAAAGTCTTCGTGCCGGCGGGAGCAGTCGTCTCGATTTTAATCAGCGTGTTTGCGGGAATTTGCACTTGTGCAATCGGCAGAATCGCTTCGCCGTAAGATGCCGTTGCAAGGGCTCGAATCCGCTCGTTGTAAGAGCCGGGCGTCGGTTGCCCGATAATTTGATTTTCCAGCATGGAAAGTCGCGTGTTGATGCCGCCGCCTTGCACAAGATGATTCGCGTTCCATTCAAGCGCGTTTATCATTGCAAGGACGCAAGGTCCCGCGCTGTTGTCGTAAAGCGTGTCGTAAATCGCCTCAATGCGGGCGTTCATGTTGCCGCTCATGTTTCTGCCGCTGAAGTCCTTTTCAAGGCGGCTGATTCGGTCAAGGAGCGCACCGCTTTGTTCGGAACCGTAAGTGTCTATTTCAATCCGCACGAGTTTGGCAGTGGCAGATTGTTCAGCCGCCGCGCTCGCCGAAAACGTTATCATCATCAGTGCGACGAGCGTCACAAAAAATTTTTTCAAACTCATCACAACTTCCCTCCGCGATAAAAATTTTCTGTGGCGAATTATAGCAGGTATTCGACGCTTTCTGCAACGCGCCTTAAAAATTTCTTGCCGACCGCCGACAAATGTAGTAGAATCAATTCAAATTCAACGGAGTGTTTCAATTCAGTCAGGGAAGGTGATTATCATGGCAATCAATTCCGTGAACAACGCGCTGTACAATACGAATCTGCTGTTCGGCACGGCGAACAATCAAAAGCAAGACTCCATCGCAAAACTTTGGAGCGGCTACAATTCGTTTCAGTCGAACGCGGCGACTTCGGCGGCGAACTTGACGGAAATCAACACGAATCTTAAAGCACTGCTCGCCAGCTACGACGACGCGAAGAATGCGTTTTCTACCGAATTCGACGACAGTATGAGCGCACTTGCCGAATCCGCCGACAAGCTCAAAACTTACGACTTCAACGTCGAAAAGGAAGGCGCGATAACCAACACGACCTCCACCGACGACAAGGGCGTCACGACAACGACGACGACCTACAGCAAGGATTTGCAGGCGGCTATCGACACCGTTAAAGGCTTTGTCGACAACTACAACGACGCGATAAAATTTTTCGGCGACTATTCGTCCGTGTCAAAGCGTATCGAACAAATCGGGACGACTTTCGGAGACACGACCTATCGCGCTTCGGCTTACGAGGCAATCGGCTTGAGCGTCAACAGCGACGGCTCGTTTACAATCAACGAATCCAAGCTTGCCGACGCCATTGTCAACAGCCCCGAAAAAGTTTCAAGCACGCTCGGCGAAGACGGGCTTGCGGGCAAGACTGAAAGTCATTTAAGCTTCGCGAACGGGCAGAAAGATAACCTCTTCCCCAGCGCGCAGAAAATGTTCGGCGACCAGCTCAACACCGCGTCGATTTACACGGGCAAAGCCTTCACGAACATGAGCGCAATCAACAACATGGGCAACTTGCTCAACATGATGTTCTGAAAAATTTTTCATACGCATAAAAAAATCGCTCACCGAAAATTTATCGGCGGGCGATTTTTCTTCGTCGGCGAATTCGTACAAATCGTGGTCGTTGAACGTCCGAATCAGCGTCGGAATTTTCAAGCTCCTCAATTGCGATGTTGATGTCGTTTGCCATTTTGCCGACCTCCTTCCGTGAAAAATTTTGTTCTGCAACTTATACGCGGCGACGCGGAAAATGTTACAGCTCAATTTCGTTAGGAACCTCGGCGATCGATTTTCCGTCGGGCAAAAATTTCGCGTTGACAATGTCGTCGACGTCGGTCGTCGCGGCGCGATAAACGACTTGCCGATAACCGTGCCCGCGATAAATTTTGACGCCGTCGGATTCGCGCATGAAGTTGTAATAAATTTTGTGACAGGTAAATTCCACGTCGTCGCAATGGTTGAGCATCTTTTTGAAGGCGGCAAGCGACATTGTCTGCACGGTGACGGGCGTGACGACTTGAATGCGTCTGAACTGCGCGACACAATTTGTGCGCGTCTCGTCGGAGTAAAAGCACAATTCGTCATCGTTAAATCATTCCGGAACGGTCCGAATTCAAACGGCTCCTGCATGGGCGCGGACGAAAATTCATCGCCACGATTTGATAAGCGGATAATCATGCTCAATTTCTATGCTGTCGGCAGGCAGATTTTCCGCCTCAAATTCACGCCGGTTGTCCAACGTGCAAAAATAATGTTCGACGGGATATTTACTTTCGGGCTCGCCGTGAAACCAAAATTTGCGCGAAAGGCGTGTTCAGTTTCAATTTGTCTGTTCGTATGTTTATCAACAAGCAATAGGCAATTCGTCAGCGTGGACTTCAGGTAGTTGAGCGGATACACGGGCTCTTCGGGCAGATAATTTACCTGCGCGAGTTGCGGGAAGTTGTATTTGCCCGTCGTGGGAATGTCGCCCGAAATCGGCGGTGCGCTCCAATCAATTAAGCTTGCGTGATTCGTTCTTCGACCGAACAAAATTTTTACCTGCAAAAAAAATCGACGGACGCTTGTCCGCCGAATCGAAAATTATATGTCGCATATGTTGCAGGAAAGGTTGCGCTCCCGCACGCTGTCAACGTCCTCATAAATGACGGGCGCGATGTTGTCCTCAAAGACGCGAATAACGGCGTCGCGTTGCCGCTCAATGTACTGGTTAATCAGCGTGTCGACGGCAAGCGTGGCAAGGTGCGTGTTGAGCGTCTTGACCGCCGGCTCCTTAACGTCGAGCCCTTGAACGTAACCTTTGCGCACGAGACCTTCGCGAACGTTTTTGTCGGGGTGAATTTGTTTGGCAATTTCGTTGAACTTCAAACGCTTGAGACACGTCAAACAAACTCTGTCGCCCATGCGAATCAGAATAACTTCGCCGCTCATGTCGACAATTTTCCCGTCGTCGACCGTGATGTTGACGCCCGCAGTGATGAACGGCACGTAATATTTGAACGCGAGCTGTTGAATTTGGAAGCGGCTTGCGTGATTGTCCGTCGCGACCATAATCCAATCCGACGCGGCAATTACCCGCTCAATCGGCGCGTCTTCGACCTTGTTGTTGAAGGCGAAAATTTTTGCACGCGGATTAATCTTGAGCAGGTTGTCGCGTATCGCCTCGACCTTGACGCGACCTTTGACGGCGTCGGCGTAAGTGGCGGCGACAATCCGATTGAGATTTGAAATTTCCAACGTGTCGAAGTCAATCAAATTCAAATGATTAAAGCCCATGTGAATCAAATGTTCGGCAATGATTGAGCCGATGCCGCCGACACCAATCACGGAAATTATTTGATCGTTTGCAATGCGGCGCATGTTGTCCAATCCGAGGGCAAGCACGCTGCGATTGAACATGTCGTCAATTTTTTGGGAACTCACCGCCTTTCGCCTGAAGCGTTCGTCGGAAGAGGGTATCGACTCCCCAATCTTTTGCGTCTTAATCAAGGCGGGCGTCGGGTAAATTCTGCCGCCGCCGTCCATCTGCCAATAACGCGCTTTGTAATCGGTTTGCGACAAAACTATCGACGCGTAGAAAATATTTTTCGCGCCCTCGTCGTGCAGATATTTCACGAAGTTAATTTCGTCGCGGTCGTCGGTGCCGGAAAACCAAACGTTGCTTTGCGAAAAAGGATGCGTGTGCACGTCAATCATCGTATCAACGTCAATGCGCCTGTCAATTTCGAGCAAGCGTTCGCGCAAAAATTCTCCCGACACCCTAAGTGCGGCGACGGACTGATTCTGATAATATTCGGCGTCCGCGAAGTAAATATCCGCGACGGTGATTATGCACAGGTTGTCGACAAGTTGCCGCTTGCCCAACAAACAGGCGTAATATTCGCGGCTTGAGTCGGCGAGCAACTTTGTACGCAATGTGCTGAAGTCGCGATTCTTGAATTTTATCACGACTTCGAGTCGGCGATTTTTTTTGTCAGCCACGTTAATCCGTCCTTAATCGTCAAGCGGGTGCGTCAACACGTCGACGCACAGCGTGATAATATCCCAAAGATTGTCGCCGTGCCGCCAATCGCTTATTTCGTGCAGCCGCGCAGGTGACCACGCGCCGGGCTTTATGTGCGTGCAAAACCACTTCCACTGACCTTGCCGCATGAATTCCATTTCTTCAGCCGTCTGCCCGAAAGCTCCGCCGTAACCGCGATCAAAAAAATGCGTGGCATTCGGCGGCAGTTGCAACGACGCGGGCAAATAAAATCCGTTCGTCGGCAAGTCGGGATATTGGTCGGGAAAAATCAACATCATCGGCACGAACGTTTTGCCGGGATTCGCCCGTTGCCACTCATCAGGCAGAAGAAATCTTTCAAACACAACCCAATTGCAATCGTCGTCGAGTTCAACGCGGCTTTTCTTGAAAAATTTTTTTGCGACTTCAAAGACCTGCTCGGTAATGACTTGTTTGCGCCACGGCTCCTTGTTGCCGAAGTAAGTGGCGTTCGCCGCCTTCACGCGGTCGGGCACGATTTTAAATTGTTCGCCGTCACGTATCATTTCTCGTTGACCGGGCTTCATGCGCGTGTTACTTCCCGTTTTGGTCTTGACAACGGAGCGGGTGTCCGAATTGAATTGTCTGCCGGAGGCGCGAACAAGTTCTTCGGGCGTGGCGGAGCTGGGAACGCTCACTGCTTTTCCGTTAATTATTACTGTCGGCATGGTCGTCCTCCGTTTCCATTGAAGTCGATTGAGCAAAATCTTCCTGCGCGGCGTCGTCGTCAAAATCTTCCTGCGCGTCCACGTCCGATTTAATGAGCGCGTCAAGATTTATAAAGCCCGAACTTTTACGGGCGAGCTGACGCGACATTGTAAATTCAAAAGCGGCAACTTCGACCCTGATTCCGCGTCCGCGCAATTCAAGCACGATTGGAATAAAGTCGCTGTCGCCGCTGACGAGCACAACAATATCGGGCGTGTTACCGTAAGCAATGCGCGAAATGTCGAGCGTCATCTCAACATCAAAATCGCATTTGTAAGTTTCGCCCGCGATTGTGCCGACTTTCGATTTGACGATGTAACCCGCTTGCCACAGTTCGTTGATTGTCGCGTCCATTGCGTGTTCTTGACGCGGGTCAATCGGCACATAAGCGCAAGCCGTCTGTAACGTGCGACCTTCCGACTCGTCGGCAAGATAATTGAGCAAAGCTCCGCAGTCGACGTTGCAATTTTTTTGTCGCGCCGACGCGTCGATGTTCGCGTAATCGAGAAACACCGCAACTTTCATCATAAAATCGCCTCCCAAAAAATTTCTTCCATGCAAAATAAGCTAATGCATTATAAAAAAAAAATGGTTCGTCAAGTGCACGGCAAAAAAATTCGACGAACGCTTTATCCGCCGACAAAAAATTTCCCGCCGCAGACACTGAACATTTCGGCGCGACGGTCGCAAAAAAATCGACGGACGCTTTATCCGCCGACAAAATTTTTATCGCCGCAGATTGGAACATTTCACCGCGACGGTCGCAAAAAAATCGACGGACGCTTGCCCGCCGACAAAATTTTTATCGCTGTCACGTCGCCCACTTCATAAGGAGCGATTCTTCTTCTTCCGCGCTAAGTTCGCCGCCATGAATCATCTTTTGCGCAACGTCCTGCGCCTTGGAGAACATCTCGATGAAATTCCAATCGTAAATCTGATTGAGTTCGGCAAAAAGTTTTTCCGCCTCGTCGAAGGACGATTGCTCCATATCGTTGGCGGCGCGGCGGTCACAAATCAAAC
>JADEZP010000132.1 GCA_015206805.1 Quinella sp. 1Q7
CGAATTCGGTCTGCACAATCGGCGAGCCCGCGTAGCACGTCGCAATCAGTTTCTTGAGCTTGAGCTGGTTGAAATAAATCGTGAAGTACTTAAAAAAATCGCTCTCATACGGGTCGTCGCAGTTGCAAAGGACGGTCTTGCCCGCGAAAAATTTTTGGTAGTGATACAGTTCGTTTTCGATGTCGCGTATCTGCGTGTAGAATTCGTCCTTCTTGGCACGCGCCGCCGAATTTAAATTTTTGTTACCCGCCATGTAATTGCCTCCTTCCGCCTGAACGTGTAAGATAGTATCAAGCGCGGGCGGAATTTTCAAGACGAAAGGCGGTTGATTGCAATGGGCGACTTGCTGATTTGCGTGCTGATTGCGTGCATGATTCTGTATGCGTTCGGCGACGACATTTTCAGCGAATGACAAAGCAAAATCCCCTCCGCAGTTGCGAAGGGGATTTGTTGTCGTTATGGTGTACTCGTGTGGAGCTGTCGATTACGCGTTGGCAAGAGCCATGATAGCGGGCGCGGAGCCGTCGGAGCCGAGAACTTCTTTAATCTTGTGAGCGACGAGCTCTTTGATGTAGTTGCGCGCGGGCGCGAGATATTGACGCGGGTCGAAGTGGTCGGGATGTTGCGTGAAGTGTTCGCGGATACCTGCAGTCATTGCCAGGCGCAGGTCGGAGTCGACGTTGATTTTGCAGACTGCGGAACGCGCGGCTTTGCGGAGTTGACCTTCGGGAATGCCGACTGCGTCTTTGAGTGCGCCGCCGTTGTCGTTGATGATTTTAACGTATTTCGGAATGACGGAGCTTGCGCCGTGGAGAACAATCGGGAAGCCGGGGATTTTCTTTTCGATTTCGGCGAGGATGTCGAAGCGCAGTTCGGGCGGCTCAAGAACGCCGGTTTCGGGATTGCGGGTGCACTGTTCGGGCGTGAATTTGAATGCGCCGTGGCTGGTGCCGATAGCGATTGCGAGTGAGTCGCAGCCGGTCTTCGCGACGAATTCTTCGACCTCTTCGGGTTTGGTGTAGTGAGCTTTGTCCGCGTCAACGGAAACGTCGTCTTCGACGCCCGCGAGCTGACCGAGTTCCGCCTCAACTACGACGCCGTGAGCATGAGCATACTCAACGACTTCTTTGGTCTTCTCGATGTTTTCTGCGAAGGAATAGTGCGAGCCGTCGAACATAACGGACGTAAATCCGCCGTCGATACAAGATTTGCACGTTGCGAAGTCGGGACCGTGGTCGAGATGCAGAGCAATGGGAATGTCGCTGACTTCGAGAGCCGCTTTGACGAGGTGCACGAGGTATTGATGTTGAGCATATTTGCGTGCGCCGGCGGAGCATTGCAGGATGACGGGCGAATTCATTTCGGCAGCGGCAGCGGTGATGCCTTGCACGATTTCCATATTGTTGACGTTGAATGCGCCGATTGCGAAGCCGCCTTCGTAAGCCTTTTTGAACATGGGCGTAGTTGTGATCAATGGCATTTACATTACCTCCCAAAAAAATATAACACAGAATCGCGGGACTTGCGCCCCCCTGAAAAACAATGGCATTGTAACATATTCGCGGGCAAAGTTTCAACATGCGGGCGAAAAAATTTTGACAATTCAAGCTGAAAATTTTCAGCGGGTCGAAGTCCGCCGAGCTTAGCTTTTTGTGAGTTCGTCGCCGCTTAATTGATACGTGCCGTTGACGTGGAATGTCGTTGTCGCCGCCGCCGAGTTTCCGACGTGACGAAAATTTTTGCGGGAAGACGATTTGTAAGTTATAATTCGACGCGCAAGACTGCACGAAAAATTTTCGACGTGAGGAGTTGCGATTGACATGGTGAAAAAATTTTTGGTCGCGCTGATTTTTTTTGTGACGACTTCGCATGCGCAAGCCGCCGTTGACCTTGACGCGGCGGAGCTTCGGCTGACGTGCGCAATTTGTTCGATGGGTGCTTACAGCGACGACGAAAGTTATCTTATGCGTTCGATGTTGGTTGAGCGCGGTTGGACGATTGAAAAAATTTCCCGCAAGAACAATCGCGCCGACGCCAAAGCTTATCTGGTCAGTCGCGGCGACGTGAAAATTTTGGCGGTCGCGGGCACGGAAAACATCAAAGACGTTGAAGTCGATTTCCGCGTCGGACGCGTGCCGCTCAACGACAAAACTGCCGAGCCGCTTGCTCCATACGACGAAAAAAAATCCGGCAACAAATTTTTCGTGCACCGCGGCTTCCGCGATTATGCCGACGTTGTTTTGAGCGACGGGCTTGCCGAACGCTTGACGACTTCCCTTGCGCAAAATCCGAACGAAACGCTTTACTTGACGGGGCACAGTTTGGGCGGAGCAGTCGCGATTGTCGCGGGCATTCGGCTGACTGATAGCGGCGTCCCGAAGTCGCGGCTCAAGGTGATAACTTTCGGTTCGCCCGCCGTCGCATCGCGCGCCCTTGCGAAAAATTACGAGGACACGCTCGATTTGACCCGCGTCGTCATGCGCGGCGACGTGCTGAAAAAATCACTGCGCGTACTCGGTTACGTTCAGTTCGGCGAAACGATTAACTGCCGCCAATCCGTCACGAGCAATCATCTGGCGCACAAAATGTCCGTGTATCTCGATTGTGCCCTGCGCGATTATTTTGAGGCGGGCGGCACACTTCGCCACGACGCGCAGAAAAAAATCGACACGCCGATTTTTGCCGCGCCGATTTTTTTGCTCAAGGACAGTTTCCGCGATTCGGACGAAGATTTTATCTTGAACGCGCTTGACGACACGCTGACAAATAATTTCGGCAACGTGACCTTCGCGGACAAGCAGAGCGTCGAATTTCGGGAGAAAAATTTTCTTGATGAGGACTTCGACGAATTTGTTACTGCCGCCCGCGCGAACGGTTGCCGTTACGTGCTGATTCGGATTCTGCGAGCAAAAAAAATTCGCGACGCACAGTCGGGCGACAGGCACGTCACGCTTGAGGAAATTATTTTGGACACGAACGGCTTGCCGCTGAACATGCAAACATCGGGCGCGTCCACGGAGGAATTGACGCTGTTGGAGGCGGCACTTTCCGCGCAAGAAAATTTAATCGACAATCTGAAAAATTTCTTCGCAAGCTGATTTGAATCGTCGGCAAAAATTATTTTGGACGCGAACGGCTTGCTACTCAACATGCAAACATCGGGCGCGTCCACGGAGGAATTGACGCTACTTAAGGCGGCACCCGCTACATTTGCCCATAAACGAGGCTCCTAAGTTCGTCGAGAGTTTTTTCCACAACTTGACCGCGCTTCAGTTGTTCAATGGATTCTTTCAAGCGCGCAAGATTTTCTTCACTGTAAAACGGGTCGGAAGATTTATCTTGGCGTTTCGGATGAAATTCGTCATTCGAGTGGAATTCACTTGTAAGCACAGTCGACACCTCCTCAAGAAATTTTTTCGGCGACCTGCGCAATCGGAACTTGCTCCTGCGCGGCAGTCTCCAAATTTTTTACGGTGACGGTCGAGCTTGCAACTTCGTCGTCGCCGACAATCAGCGCGAATTTTGCGCCAGACTTCGCCGCCGACTTCATTTGAGCTTTCATGGATTTTTTGGCGAAGTCCATTACCGCCGAGATGTTTTGTCGACGCAAATCCGTCAGCAACTTGAATGCGTACACTTCCGCCGCCGAGCCGCCGCTTACCACGAACGCGGCGATTTTTTTTGTCTGCGCGGGCAACAAACCTTGCAACTCCAGCGCGAGCAAAATTCGTTCGAGCCCTGCCGCAAAGCCGACTGCGGGAGTGTCGTCGCCGCCGAGTTCGCGAATCAGCCCGTCGTAGCGACCGCCGCCTGCAACAGCCGATTGAGCACCCAGCGGCGCGTACTGAATTTCAAACGCCGTCTTGGTGTAGTAATCGAGTCCGCGCACTAATCGACTGTCAACGGTGAATTCGACGCCCGCCGCCGTCAAAAATTTTTTCAGCGCGTTGAAATGTTCGCGGCAGTCGTCGCAAAGGCACGTCTCAATTCGCGGCGCGTCCTCCATAAAATCTTTGTCGCGGTCAACTTTGCAGTCGAGGATGCGCAACGGATTTTTCTCCAGCCGCCGCCGACAATCAGCGCATAAATCGTCAGCGTTCTCCGTGAAATATTCCGTGAGCTTGCGGCGATAAATCGGGCGACATTCGGGGCAACCGACGGTGTTAATCTTGAGCGACAGTTCGGTCAGTCCGAGGCTGTGCAAAAATTCCCACGCGAGCAAAATTATTTCGGCGTCGACGGCGGGATTTTTTTCGCCCAAAGCTTCCACGCCGAATTGATGGAATTCGCGGAGCCGTCCCGCCTGCGGTCTGTCGTAGCGGAACATCGAGCCGATATAAAAAAGTTTCGTGAGTCCGGCGTTGGCGTAAAGTTTATTCTGCAACCACGCACGCACGACCGACGCGGTATTTTCGGGGCGCAACGTGATTGAGCGGTCTCCGCGGTCCGTGAAGGTGTACATTTCCTTTTCGACGACGTCGGTGCCCTCGCCGATTCCGCGCGAAAAAAGTTCCGTGTGCTCGAATGTCGGCGTGCGAATTTCCTCGTAACCGTACAGCGCGCACAGTTCGCGAATTTTATTTTCGAGCCGAAGCCAATTCCGTACCTGTTCCGGCAAAATGTCTTTGGTGCCTCTCGGCGCATTCGTCAGCAATGATTCAGCCTCCTTAGTCAGTGCCAAAAATTTTCTTGAACGTGTCGTAATTAATCGTTTCGTACGGGCGGCAGTAGACGGCGAAAACGACTTCCTTAAAGTAGCCGTCGAATTCGCGCAAAATTTTTTTGTAAGCCCGTGCGACGACTTCGGGATTGTTTTGGAACGCGCCGCACCCGAAAGCTCCCGTCACGAAAATTTCCGCGCCGTGATGTGCTACGACCGTGAACATGTGCCGAAGTCGCGTTTCGTGCAGGGCAAAAAGTTCCTCGTCGCTGATTGTCAGCCCGCGCAGATTCGGGGCGGCAACGGTTATCACGTCGACCAAATCCCACCTGTCACGCGGCAGCCGCGCAGGGCGATCGGTGTCGCTTTTGCAAATGATAATTTCGGGCGTGTAAATGCAGGCGTCGTCGTAGCGGGCGTCGTTGCGTTTGAAATTGACATCGTAATAGCGTTTCCGATTGTCGGCAGTGTTAAGCACGGGATACAGCGTCGAACAGCGGCAAAGAGCCTCTTCCTGCGCCCGTGAGCCGTGTTTGACTCCGCCGCCGGGGTTTGTCGCCGACGCAAAGTTGTGCACGGCAACTTTAAGCTCAAGGTGCCGTTTCTGCATGGAAATCGCCATATCGAACGTCCGCCGCCTGACAACAGAAATTTCCGTATGCTCGAACTTTCGCGCGGGCAACGGCGGATAATTTTGCGTGTCGTAAAAAGCCGTGCCCTTGATAGAATTTTGAATCGCCTGCCGTAAAGTTTCGTCGCTTGTGTAAAAATTTTCCGTGTCGCGAAAAATTTCAATCATCGCGTCGCGCGTCACGTATGTCATTGATTAATCGCCTCCTTCGTTCGGCGGGGAAGAATTTTTTCGCCGCGACCGACGCTTTTTGACGGACAATGGCTTCGACTGCGCGGCGGGTGCCTCGACAATCGGCGACGGCTGAATTTCCGTGGCGGGTGATTCGACAATCGGCGACGGCTGAATTTCCGTGGCGGGTGCCTCGACAATCGGCGACAACTGAATTTCCGTAGCGGGTGCCTCGACGATTGGAGGCGGCTGAATTTCTGCGGCGGGCGATTCGACAATCGGCGGCGGCTGAATTTCCGCGACTTCGACGGGCGAATAGACCTGCGACAAAATTTCGTCGCGCCGCGCAAT
>JADEZP010000046.1 GCA_015206805.1 Quinella sp. 1Q7
TCGCGGCTCTTTCGTTTACGAGTCGTACAAATATTTCGGCTTGCGAGTAGAAATCAGCAAGAAGCTTAAGGGGCACGGCTGGCAAGTGTTACCAAAACGCTGGATAGTGGAGCGGACTTTTGCCTGGCTCAATCACTCCCGCCGACTTAGCAAAAATTATGAGCTAACAATATCTTCCGCTGAGACTTTGATTAAAATTTCTCATATTCATACTTTACTTAAGCGTTTGTGAACACCTGTTCTGACAGCTGAAAGTTGCGATTAAAATTTTCACTGCGGCGCGACGTGTGGCGTTTCGACCTCAAGCCGCCCCAAAGATGCGCGCGATTTAACCGACGAGCTTATCAAAGAAATGAATCGACTGTGAGAGGACGTGTTGTATAAATGAAATTTGCAAGCAAGTTGGCGGCGACTGCGTTGGTTGCAGTGTCGCTGATGTTTACGGGTTGCGGCGAAGGTCAAGTCGGCTGCGTCGACAAATCCAAAGTGATGACGGATTCGCCGCGTGCCAAAACTGCCACCGAGGAGGCTAAAGCCGAAGTCGACAAAATTCTTGCGGCATTCGACGAAAAATATCCCAATCAATCCGAAATGTCGGAGGAAGACGCCGCCAAAGCTCAACTGGAACTGCAACGCGATTTGCAAAAAGTTCAGCAGAAATTTTCCGCACAGCTTGAAAGTCGCTTCACCGTTGTTGTCGCGGAAGTTGCCAACGAAAAAAATATCGACGTGGTCATTGAAAATTCTGCCGACCAAAAATTGCTACACCACGGCGGAATCGACATAACAGCCGACGTTATCAAAAAGATGCAGTGAGCGGGCGATACCATGGAAAAAACTTTACGCGAACTTGCCGCGCTGATTGACGGTGTCGTTGCGGGCGACGGCGAAATTAAAATCAGCGGGCTTGCCAACATCACGGCGGCTCATGCGGGCGATTTGATATTCGCGGTGCCGCCGCACCTTGACGCCGCAAAAATTTCCGACGCGACGGCAGTTTTAATCCCGCGCGACGTTGAAGACTTCCCGAAGCCCGCAATCAAGGTTGCCGACCCGCGAGCCGCCTTCGCGAAGTTGCTGGAACTTTTCACGCCGAAACTTAACATTCCCGTCGGCATAAGTCCCAAAGCTCATATCGGCACGGGCGCGAAAATTTCCGACGGCGCAACGATTATGCCCTTTGCAGTCGTCGACGACTGCGCGGAAATTCAACGCGGCGCGATAATTTATCCGCACGTTTACATCGGGCAACACGCCACAATCGGCGAAGACACGGTCATTTATTCGGGCGTGACTGTCCGCGAATTTTGCAAAGTCGGCAAACGTTGCGTCGTGCACAGCTCAACGGTTATCGGCTCGGACGGCTTCGGCTTCACCACGGCAAACGGCGTGCACACGAAAGTTCCGCAGGTCGGCAACGTCATAATCGAAGACGACGTTGAAATCGGCGCGCACGTCGGCATTGACAGGGCGGCAATGGGCTCGACGATAATCGGGCACGGCACGAAGATTGATAACCTCGTGCACATTGCGCACAACTGCAAAATCGGCGCGAACTGTTTAATCGTGGCGCAAACGGGAATTTCGGGCTCGACAATCGTCGGCGACAACGTGACATTCGGCGGGCAGGTCGGCACCGTCGGGCACATTACAATCGGCGGCAATTCGGTTTACGCGGCGCGCTCCGGCATAACAAAAAATATGCCCGAAGGATTTTTCGGCGCGGGATTCCCCGTTCAGTCTCACGGCGATTGGCTCAAGTTTCAGGCGGCGTTGAAAAAAATTCCCGACATGCTTGCGAAAATTCGGCGGCTTGAGCGCGAGCTTGCGGCTTTGACGGCGGACAACGAGTAACAAAAATTCTCCCGCGACGTACAAGGGGCAGTGCGATTGACATTGCCCGCAAAGCTTAATAGAATTTCAGCCACAGCATACGAGCTCATTACGTCGAAAGGAGCGTGAACGCCGTGAAAAAATTTTTGATCGCCGCCGCCGCAAGTCTGTTGCTTTTCGGCGGACAAGATACAGCTTGCGCCGCGCCCGCCGTGAATTTGGACACGCAACCCGCTCAAATGCAGGATATGGGCAAGTGGGCGCGAATCCGTGACGACATCCTCGGACGCGATAAACATCGCTACGACCGCGACCGTTATTACGACGATTACGGACCGCCGCCTCCACCACCGCGCAGAGGTTACGGACCGCCGCCTCCACCGCCGCGCAGAGGTTACGGACCACCTCCACCGCCGCCGGGACGTTACGGACCACCTCCACCGCCGCCGCGCAGAGGTTACGGACCACGCCTCCACCGCCTCCACCGCCGCCGGGACGTTACGGACCACCGCCGGGTGAAAGTCACGAACCGCCCAAACCGCCGGGTTGGTAAACAACATTAACACAAAAAAAAAGCCTCCTCCAATCGGAAGAGGTTTTTTTCGTGCGCAAAATTTTTCAGCCCGTGAACTTTCTGAAGGCGACGCAGGCATTGTGTCCGCCGAAGCCGAACGAATTCGATATGGCGGCATTGACGGTGCGGGACTGCGCGACGTTCGAGACGTAATTCAAATCCAAGCCGTCGTCGGGCGTGTCGTAGTTGATTGTCGGGTGAATAATGCCCGTCTCAATCGAAAGAATCGTCGCGACAGCCTCAATGCCGCCAGCCGCGCCGAGCATGTGACCCGTCATGGATTTTGTCGACGAGACCGCCAATTTATAAGCGTGCGCGCCGAACAGGAGCTTAATCGCTTCCGTTTCGGATCGGTCGTTGAATTGCGTGGAAGTGCCGTGCGCGTTGATGTAGTCGATATCTTCGGGCTTAAGTCCCGCGTCGTCGAGCGCAAGTTTCATGCACGTGGATTGCGTGTGACCGCCGGGCGCGGGCGTCGTTATGTGATAGGCGTCGTCGTTGCGTCCGTAGCCGACAATTTCCGCGTAGATGTGTGCGCCGCGTGCAAGGGCGTGTTCAAGTCGCTCAAGGACGATAATTCCCGCGCCTTCGCCCATGACAAAGCCGCTGCGGTTTTTGTCGAAGGGTCGCGACGCGTGCGCAGGGTCGTCGTTATGGTCGGAGCAAAGAGCTTTCATTTGCGCGAAGCCCGCCACGCCTGCAGGAGAAATTGCCGCCTCGGTGCCGCCCGCGAACATCAAATCGGCGTCGCCGCGCTGAATCACTCGGAACGCGTCGCCGATTGCATTTGTGCCCGACGCGCACGCCGTAACAATGCATTCGCACGGTCCGCGCAATTTAAAGGCAATGGCGATGTTGCCCGCCGCCATATTTGCAATCATCATAGGAATAAAGAACGGGCTGATTCGCGAAGGTCCGCGCTCGAAAAGTTTTTGATACTGATTGTGGAGCGTGTCCATACCGCCAATACCCGTGCCGACGAATACGCCCGCACGGTCGCCGTCAAGTTGAGTCGCGTCAAGTTTTGCGTCGTCGAAGGCAAGGCGCGTGGCGGCAAGTGCAAATTGCGTGTAACGATCCATGCGCTTGAGTTCCTTTTTGTCGATGAACTGCGCGGGGTCGAAGTCCTGCACCTCGCCGGCAATTTGACAGGTGTAATCCGTCGCGTCGAATTGCGTGATTCGCCCGATACCGTTGGTGCCCGCAGTCAATGCCGACCAAAATTTATCCTTGCCGATGCCGACGGGCGATATCGCGCCCAAGCCCGTAACTGCAACTCTGTTCTCTTGAATCAAATTTATCAGCCTCCTTCGACGGCGATTATACCGCCGACGCTTGCGCTTGTAAATCGTTGCCGCGCCTCACACGTGATAAATCTCCGCGTACTTCTTGCGCAGGTCAACCATTGCCGTACTCAATTCAGCCTGAAAATCGATGAGTTGCTGATTTCGATAGCGATTGTCCGTGAAGCCGATAAGCCCGTCAATCCGCCGAACAAGGATTGTTTTCATAAAATGTTCGCTCTGTTGCGCGAACGGCGACAAAAATTTTTGGCGGGTATCTTCGCGCTCACTCTTGATGTCCATCATGTCGTTAAGCGCGTCCTCGAAATAAATTTCTGTGTTAATGGCGTCCTCCAAGCCCGTCAACTTTTCCATAATCGCCATCAAGCCGAGCACGTCGCCGAATTCGACCTGCTCACCGCTGCGGAAAACATCGTTGATTTTCATGGCGCGGTTGAAAAAACTTTTCACGGTTGCAAGCCGATCTTTGGACGTGTCGAGCTTGACGGGGATTTTTTTATCGTCAGCCGCCTCGTCCGCGAAGCCGTACAGCTCACGATATTTATCCGTCAGTTCGTTGAGTTTGCGGACAGTGCTCCTGTGAAAACGTTTGCCGACCGCCGTCTTGAACTTCCAATCGTTCATTGCGCCGCACGAATATTCCAGCATGTTCAAAAGCACCGACTCAATATAATAATGCACGCTGTTTCCCGCAATCGACACCAAAATTTTTTTGTCGGGGGAGTGGCTCGGAAACTCTTCCATCTCGTCAAGCATGTACAGGAAAATTTTTTCCGTGTGAATCATTTTGTCCAGCGCAAGCAAATTTTTCAGAATCTCGGAGTTGGCAATCCAATCGTCGACGTTTGTTTCGTCGTGCAGGTAAAGTTCGTCAATCTCAAAAGATTTTTGTATCATGCCGTCAACAATTTTGTGGCGTTGTTCGACGGTTTCAAGCCTCATGTGTAAAACCTCCTAGGAAAAATTTCAGCGGCTGATCTCAAATTCGACGTGGACGCTTGCCGAACAATTCAACGTGCCGCCTTCAACGGGCGTTTCCAATCCGACGGCGGCATCTTCAGTCATTGCGCGGGACATTTTGTAATTGCGCGGCGCAATGACGGACGCGGAGTTAATCGACACGTTGCAAACGCCCAAAATATTTTTGCCCAATGCACGCGCCGCGACTTCGGCTTTACGTTTGGCGTCAAGTATCGCAAGGCGCAAAGCCTCGTCTTGATAAGCGGTCTTGTTGCGAAGTCCGAAGCTCAAATCGTCGACGCGATTGGCACCGTTCTTCAGCGCGGCGTCGATAATTTTCCCGACAATGCTCAAATCGTCGACAATGACCGTAACGGAATTCACAGCCTCGTAGCCGTCAAGTTCCGTGCGCCCGTCGTTATGGTGGCGATACGTCGGCGAGAAGTTGTAGTTGCCCGTCGTTATGTTGCGCCGTTCGACGCCGAGCGCGACAATCGAATTGATGACGGACTGCGCGGCACGAGCGTTTGAATTTTGCACGGCGGCGGGATTTTTTTCGCGGGTGACAACGCCCAATGTGACGGTTGCGCGGTCGGGAGCGACTTCAACGACGCCTTCGCCGCTGACGGAAATTGTCGGCACTTTGAGTTCTTCGGCGAACGTCGTCGCACAAATCATCATCATCATCAGCGTCAGGACAAAAAATTTTTTCACGGTGAACACCTCCAAAAGTTTTCAACGTCACGTCGTCGCATACGCGCAAATTCTATTGTAAAGCCCGCGTAGGGTCAAGCGTTACGTTTTGCCGCCGTCAACAAAAAAATCCCTCCGACGTGAGCCGAAGGGTTTTCGCGTTCAAATTGCAACGATGTTTTGTGTGCGTATTTTACTGCGCCGAAAATTTTATCGGAGCAACTCCAAAATGGTCAAGCGTTACGTCTTGCCGCCGTCAACAAAAAAACCCTTCGACGTGAGCCGAAGGGATTTCGCGTTCAAATTGCAACGATGTTTTGTGTGCGTATTTTACTGCGCCGAAAATTTTATCGGAGCAACTCCAAAATGCCGGCGGTATTCTGATTGGCTTGAGCGAGCATTGCCTGCGACGCCTGCATCAAAATATTCGACTTGGTGTATTCGGTCATTTCCTTGGCCATGTCGGCGTCGCGGATTGTCGATTCGGACGCAATGGTATTTTCTTCCGTCGTGGTTACGTTGGTTTCGGTGGTCTCCAGCCGATTGAGATAAGCACCCAACGTTGTGGCGTTGTCAAGGGCGTATTCAAGCGCGCCGTCAAGCACGCGTATGGCGATGTTCGCGTCTTTTACGGTTGTGACGGAAATATCATCAATCGACATGTTTTCCGCCGCCTTGAGCGTATTGAGCCACTCGTTTTGCTTATCGGGGTCGCCGCTCAAGCTGTTGTAGCGTTCAATGTCGCTCGTTTTGATTAACGTCCGCGCACTCTTCTGATAATCGGCAGTGGCTTTAAAAATTTGTCCCACCGTCAAAGCTCTGGTTTGCATGTCGTTTATAAAGTAATTCGTGTGTTGATTCGCCTGCGTGCCGTTGTGAATGGTGAGCGGTCGACCTTCTTTACCGGACACGGTGACCCACTTCGCCTCCCAAATTTGAACGGGAGTATCGTCGTCGACTTTAATCACTTGCTCGTGCGGGATGGGGTCGCCGTTTTCGTCAAAAACTTCATTGCGGTACTTGTCAAGTTGTTTTGTCGCGTTACCGTCTGGCGCGTCGTCTTTGGAAGGTGCGCCGCCCGTTGCCTCGACGACGCCCGAATCTATGAAGAGCATATCGGGGGAGTTGTCCTTGAGAAAAATATATTCCGCGTTGCTGTTGGCGGGGTATTCCGGATTTTTTGCGATACGGACATTGTGGCTGGAATCTACGCTTACGCAAGCGATATCTCTATTGCCACTCGCATCTTCGACGTAAACATCGTAGGAAGTATAGCGTCCCGAAGAATTTTTTACGCCCTCGAAAATTGCCTTAGCCAAATCCGATTGAGTTGTCGCGCCGCCTATGCCGATGGTGTAATCTCTTCGCTGGGAGCCGCTGTAAGTTTTGAGCGTGCCCGTGCCGATAGACGCGTTCTTGTCGAAGGTGATGTTTAGGTATTGGCTGCAACCGCCGCACAAAATACTGAAGCCTTGTCCGTCATAAGAGTCGGGCACTGTCAGCGCGGAGCCGTCGGCGGTCGTTGAGTTGCTGAAGTCAATTTCAACGCCCGTTTCGTATGTGTCGGGCACAGGATTTGTCGAGGAGTATTTCTCGTTGTAAGTCGTTTCGATTTTGGAAATAGATTGCCCCTGCCCTTGCTTGGCAAGATAGCGCAACAACATGTAGCCCGCCGCATAAGAATTTTCGCCGTCGGATGTTGAGCCGCCGCTTTGCAGAATACTTTGCAACGAGCCTTTATCGGTCGTCAGCAACTTTTCGATTGTGTAGCGGCGTTCGTCGTCGATGCCGTGAGTAAGTTCCGCCGTGCCCTCTTTAACGTAATGCGGCAACTGACCGAAGTTATTGATATTCGCCGCCATTATTGCGTGCGTGAATTCGTGCGCGATTGTCCTATCAAGATAAGTTGTCCTTGACGACGAAAGACCGCCGTCCGCGCTTTGAGGATCAATGTCGGCATAAAATTTCATGTTGACGTTCAAACTCAAGCTGAAGGTTTTGCCGTTTAAGCCGGCGGACGACGACACATATGCGAGATAATCGTTGTTCTCTTGCGTGAAATTGACATAGATGTCTTTGACGGTGGTTTCCGCTTCGTTGAAGTCAATTCCGTAAGTTTCTTTGACCAAGTTCACGCTCTGATTAATCCATTCGGAATTCAAGCCCGCCATGATGTGTTCTTCCGCCGCAGTGAAGGTCGAGCCGTCCACGCCGGCTGTCGGCCAATGAACTCTCAAGCCGTTGATGTTACTGATCCTGCCGGGAGTTGGAGTAGTCCAGCTTGAAGGATCGGAACTTTCGGGAACGACGCTTTCGGCAGTTTTGGTTGAGCCGCCGCCCGCGTCCGAACCCGTTATCGCGCCCGTGTCGTCGTTGTCCAAGATGATGTCGCAGTAGGTTTTCAAGAACTCTTTATAATCCGTCGAGCCGTTCAAGTCGTTCATGAATTTGGCGACAAGTGCGTTCTTATCTGCAATGGTGCCGCCCGTAGCGTAGTTAATCGCCTCGTCAAAGGCGTCGAAACCTGTCAATTTCGTGTCGTCAAAAGAATGCATCAGGGCGCGAGTGACTTGTTGCGGCGTGGACGGAGAACTTTGCGTGTTCTCGAAGTAAACGGGATATTGCGAAGCAATGGTGAAATTCGATTCTTTGTAAGCGTCCGCCCAATTCCAATCGGAAGAGTAGCCGCTAAATCCCGTGTCGCAAGCCAATCCGCCGCCCGAAGTTGAAGAACCATACGCTCTGATTGTGGTTTTTGTCGGCGTGAAAGCACGCGTCATGTTCTCGACGTTGTTTTTGCCGATAATGACACGCGAGCCGTCGGCGTCAACGGTCTTAATGTAAGTTCTGCCGGGCGTCATTGTGAAAGTTTTGGGCGGCTCCTGCCAACCGTCTTGTTTTATTTGTGATGAAGTCGAGGCACCGTACAAGCCCGTAAGCAAGCGTTTGCCGTTGAATTGCGTATCGACAGCCACGTCGTTAATCGTCGAGCGCAACTGGTCGATTCGCTTTTGAATAGTTTTGCGATCCTCGTCGGTGTTGGAGTCGTTGGCGGCGTCAATGGCAAGCCGCTTCATTTCGCGCAACGTTTCGACAATCCTTTGCGAGCCGCCTTCGGCAGTCCGCATCATGGACGAGCCGTTTTGAACGTTTTGCCTGTCTTGACCGAGACTGCGAATTTGTTCACGCATCTTTTCGGATATCGCCAAGTCTGCGGCACTGTCGGCGGCGGAATTGATTCGTTGCGCGCTTGAAACTTTTGCCAACGCTTTGCCCAGCCGCGTGATGTTTTTGTTCAGCTGACCGAGCGAGCCTCTCGATGAAAAATTCAGTAGCGCCATATCTTGCACCATCCTTTGAAAAACACAAATCCGTTTCAGCGAGTAAATCTTTTTCGGATTATATCAGTTGCAAGAAAATTCGTAAATGAAAATTTTCACCGCCCGTGCCGTCAACCGTCTGACTTGCTACAGCCCGCGCAGTGTCGAGCTTGATAATTCGCGCGGAAACTTTTACAATGAGCAAAAATTTTTTGTCGAAGTACACTTGTCTGTTACTGCCTCGCCGCTCGAAAAGCTGAAGGAACAAATTACCGTCGGCGACGTTGTCATCAAGTCCACAGGCAAAACGTCCTGAACAGCGACGCTTTTTCCACGATAAAAAAGAAAAGCTACACGATAACTTACGATCCGCTTCCGTTGACAATCAGCGGCATCGGCAAAATTTCGGCTAAAGTCACGTGGGGTAAATACGCGGCGACGTTGACTTGGGAAAATTTCAGTCAAGCCACGTTGCAAACTTACTTCAACACGCTCAAACAGCTGAACAACGACCTTTGGAAACAATTTGCCGTGCAGTTGACCGGCGAAACCGTGAAAGTTATCAAGGCGATTTACGGCGGGCAAGACAGCTTGTTGAAAGAAGTTTTGGGCAACAAAATTTACAAGACGACTGCGAAGTCTAAAATCAAATCCGAATTCCAAAAATATCTCAAGAAGACTGCTCCGAATGACGCCGCGCTTTTAACGGAACTGTCCGCATACGAGGCTTTGAGTAAAAAATACATCAACTTAATCAAAGCGTTGAATAAGAACAGTGGCGTCGAGAACAATGCCAAAAATTTCCTGTCGGCAAGCAACGCGCTTGAACGGAAATTGGGACTGCAAACCGCCGCGCGCACGACGGCGATTAAAATCGTCGGCAACGGTCTGAACAATTCAATCGTCGGCGGAAGCGGCAACGATACGATTTACGGTGGCGACGGCAAAGACATACTCAACGGCGGAATTGGCAACGACAAACTTTACGGCGGCGCGGGCTCAATCAAAGTCCAAAAAGCGGCGGGCAAAAAAATTTCGATTGTCGACGCCGACAACATCGAGAAAAAATATCTCAACGGCAAACTCGTTTCAAGTAGCGCACCGTCCGACGCCTTCAGATACAACGGTCACTTTTACAAAATTTTCAACGACGCCATGACTTTTAAAAATTCAAATTATGATTTGGCTTATTTTGGACTTAGCGACGCGATTGACGAGGGCATATGGACTTGGAGCAACGGCGATTTATCGACTTACAGGAATTGGGCAAGCGGCGAGCCTAACGGTGGAACTTATGAGAATTACGGAATGTTTTTTTCGCCGGCTTATCCCGACGGCAAATGGAATGACGGAACTTTTAACGGTGCTGTCGGAGACGGATCTTTCATTTGCGAATGGGACAGCAGCAACAATATCGATTCATTGATGAACGCGCTCCCGAAGGCAGATAATCTTGTCGCCGAATTCTTGACGGACGACGAAGCCGACGCCAAAAAATTTTCGGGCAACGTCACGTTCGCGCAGTCTTCCGACAAAAAATATTCACGATAAAGATTGCAAAATCGGGCGAAACTCCCGTTGGGAGCGTCGCCCTTTTTTAATCGGATTCGCTGTGATAAAATCGTCGCAAAAATTTTCGGAGGTCTGCCAATGGTCAGAAGAATTTATGTTGAGAAACGCGCGGGCTTCGATGTGCCTGCCCGCCAACTGCTCGAAGACTTGCGCGAAACTTTGGACGTCAAGCTTGACGGCGTGCGATTGTTCGTGCGTTACGACGTTGAGGGCTTGAGCGACGAGGACTTTCGCCGCGTGCGCGACATCGTCTTTCGCGAGCCGAACGTTGACAATTTTTACGACGCGTTGCCCGAAGACATCGACGCCGAAAAAACTTTCGCGGTTGAGTTTTTGCCGGGACAATTCGATCAGCGTGCGGATTCTGCCGCGCAATGTGTTCAGCTTGTCACGGGCGGGGAACTGCCGACGATTCACACGGCGCGCGTCATTTCGTTGAGCGGCGAACTCACGGCGGCTGACTTCGCCAAAATCAAAGCGTACAGCATCAACGCGATTGAGAGCCGCGAAGCGACCTTCGACGTGCCCGCGACGTTGAAAATCACTGCCGCGGCTCCGCCCGACGTGGAAATTTTGACGGACTTCAACACGCTTGACGACGCCGCACTGAAAAATTTTTTGGCGGCACGCGGGCTTGCAATGAGCGTCGACGATTTGAAGTTCTGTCAAAAATATTTCCGCGACACTGAACGCCGTCCGCCGACCGTAACCGAGCTCAAGGTCATCGACACGTACTGGAGCGACCATTGCCGCCACACGACCTTCAACACGGCGATTGACGACGTGACTTTTGACGCGGGCGCGGAAGTCGTCGAGCGGGCGTTTGAAGCTTACTTTGCCGAACGTGCGCGACTTCACGACGGCAAGGACGTTTCGCTTATGGATTTGGGCACAATCGGCGCGAAAATCGTCAAGCCCGCGAATCTCGACACGTCCGAGGAAATCAACGCCTGCAGTATCAAAGTCACCGCGACGATTGACGGGCGCGACGAAGATTGGCTCGTGATGTTCAAGAACGAAACTCACAATCACCCGACGGAAATTGAGCCGTTCGGCGGCGCGGCGACGTGTCTGGGCGGCGCGATTCGCGACCCGTTGAGCGGGCGCAGTTACGTTTATCAGGCGATGCGCGTTACCGGTGCCGCCGACCCCCGCAAAAAATTTTCCGAGACTTTGCCGGGCAAATTGCCGCAGAAAAAAATTACTCGCGGTGCCGCGCAGGGCTACAGCTCCTACGGCAATCAAATCGGGCTTGCGACGGGACTTGTCCGCGAAATTTATCACGAAGGTTATCTTGCCAAGCGCATGGAAATCGGCGCGGTAATTGCGGCGGCTCCTCAATCCAACGTCGTGCGAATTCGTCCTGCGGCGGGCGATAAAGTTGTCTTGCTCGGCGGACGGACGGGGCGTGACGGTATCGGCGGCGCGACGGGCTCAAGCAAAGTTCACACGACCGAATCACTCACGGCAAGCGGCGCGGAAGTTCAGAAGGGCAATCCGCCTACCGAACGGAAAATTCAGCGGCTGTTCAGAAATCCTGCGGCAAGTCGGCTAATCAAGCGTTGCAACGACTTCGGCGCGGGCGGCGTGGCAGTGGCTGTCGGAGAACTTGCCGAAGGGCTCACAATCGACCTTGACGCCGTGCGCAAAAAATATGACGGGCTCGACGGCACGGAGCTTGCAATTTCCGAATCGCAGGAACGTATGGCTGTCGTCTTGAGTGCGGGCGACGTTGAGCAGTTCATTGCGCTTGCCGACGCGGAAAATCTGGAGGCTTACGTCGTCGCGGAGGTCACGGACGGCGGGCGGCTCGTCATGAATTGGCGCGGCGTTCAAATCGTCAACATCAGCCGAAAATTTTTCGACACCAACGGCGTCAAACGTCACGTCACGGCACGCGTCGCGGCTCCCGAAAAAATTTCCGCGTCGCAAAAAATTTCATTGCTCGACAATCTGCGCGGGCTCAACGTCTGCAACCAGAAAGGTCTTGTTGAGCGTTTCGACTCGACAATCGGCGCGGCGACGGTGCTTATGCCCTTCGGCGGCAAAAATCAGCTCACGCCCGCCGAGGCAATGGTTGCAAAGCTCCCGACAGACGGCGACACGTCAACGGCAACGGCAATGACTTTCGGATTCGACGCGGACATTTCGGAGCAAAGTCCCTTCCACGGCGCGATTGACGCGGTGACGAGTTCGCTTGCCAAACTTGCGGCGACGGGGGCCGACGTGTCGAAAGCTTATCTGACGTTTCAAGAATATTTCGAGCGGCTGGGCGACAGTCCCGAACGTTGGGGCAAGCCGCTTGCGTCGTTACTGGGTGCATTCGTCGCGCAACGCGGCTTCGGCGTGGCGGCAATCGGCGGCAAAGACTCCATGAGCGGGACGTTTGAAAATTTGCACGTGCCCCCGACGCTGGTAAGTTTCGCGGTTGCAGTTGTCGACGCGGCGCACGTCATATCGCCCGAATTCAAGGCGGCGGCTCACAAAGTTTATCTGGTCGATTGTCCGCGTGACGGCGACGGCGTGCCCTACTTCGACGCGCTGAAGAAAAATTTCGCACGTGTTCACGAACTTATCTGCGCGGGCAAAATCGTCGCGGCAATGAGCGTTCAGGCGGGCGGAATTTTTGCGGCGGTCAGCAAAATGGCAATTGGCAACGACGTGGGCTTTCGCCAATTAGGAATTAGGAATTATGAATTAGGAATTAATTACGGGAGCTTAATCGTCGAGGCGACGTGCGATCTTGAATTTGAGCTACTGGGCACGACGACCGATAAGCCGTTCGTTGAGCTTGCCGACGAAAAAATTTCGCTTGCCGACATCAAACGCGCACTTGCCGAGCCGCTTGAAAAAATTTTCCCGACGCGAACGGCTTCCGACGCGCAACTTGTCCCCGACGAAATTTATTACACGCCGCGTCCGACGACGACTGCCGCCGTGAAAATCGTGCGACCGAAAATTTTTATTCCCGTGTTCCCCGGCACGAACTGCGAATTCGACACCGCCAATGCGTGGCGACGTGCGGGCGGCGTCCCAGAAATTTTTGTCGTGCGCAACTTGACGCCTGCTGCCGTCGAGGAAAGTATTGCCGCGATGATTGAACGCATTCGCGCCGCGCAGATTATCATGTTGCCCGGCGGCTTCAGCGGCGGCGACGAGCCCGACGGTTCCGGAAAATTTATCGCCGCGACGTTCCGCAACCCGCGCCTTGCCGAAGAGGTCATGAAACTCCTGCGCGAACGCGACGGCTTGATCCTGGGCATATGCAACGGTTTTCAGGCGTTGATTAAACTCGGACTGTTACCTTACGGCGAAATTCGCGAGCTTGAGGACGACTCCCCGACGCTCACTCACAACAGCCTTGGTCGACACGTCAGCCAATACGTCCGCACCCGCGTCACAAGCAATTTGTCTCCGTGGCTTGCGAAAAATTCCGTCGGCGATGTTCACGCGATACCCGTTTCGCACGGCGAAGGTCGTTTCGTTGCAAGCGACGCGTGGCTTGAGAAACTTGCCGCAAACGGTCAAATCGCGACGCAATACGTCGACTTCAACGACATGCCGACTGATGAATTGCCCTTCAACCCGAACGGCTCCGCGTGGGCTGTCGAGGGCATTACCAGCGCGGACGGCAGGATTTTCGGCAAAATGGGTCACTCCGAACGAATCGGTCAACACGTCGCCAAAAACATTCACGGCGACAAAAATCAGCACCTGTTCGAGGCGGGCGTCGAGTATTTTTCGTGAGGTGATACAATGTCAATTTTCAATCGGCTTTTGGGCAACAATCCGCCCAATTTGCGCAGAAATCGCGACTCCGACGGCGACGGCGATAACGACGACTACAGCGGCAATTATCGCCATCATCGCGACGACGACTTTGACGACTTCGATAATGACAACGATTCGGGCGACGGCGGTGAAGGTGGCGACGGTGGCGGTGACGGCGGCGGTGACGGCGGCGATTAAATTATGACGGACATTATCGAATTCGACGGGAAAATTTCTGCCGACGCTTGCCGCGACAAAATCATTCACGGCGACTGCTTGCAGGTCATGCGCGCCCTGCCCGACCGTTGCGTCGACGTGATTATCACTTCGCCGCCGTATAACCTGCTCAACTCCACGGGCAACGGTCTCAAAAAGAACACCAACTGCGGCAAATGGAAAAACGCCGCCATCAAGGACGGTTACGCCGAACACGAAGACAACATGCCCTACGCCGACTACATTGCGTGGCAACGGGCGTGCGTCGCGGAAATGTGCAGGCTCATTGCCGACGACGGCGCAATTTTTTACAACAACAAAAATCGCGTGCAGAACGGCTTGCTGGAAGATCGCGGCGAAATTCTGCGCGGCTTTCCCCTGCGTCAAATCATTATCTGGAAACGCAGCGGCGCGATTAATTTCAATGCCGGCTACTTCCTGCCGACGACCGAACAAATTTATCTGCTGTGCAATCGGGCGTTCAAGCTTGCCAAGGGCGCGAACAAATTCACAGACGTTTGGGAAGTGACGCAGGAAATGAAAAATCCTCACCCCGCGCCGTTCCCCGAAGCATTAATCGACAAAATCGTTTCAAGCACGACGGGCAAGCTGATTCTCGACCCGTTCGCAGGGAGCGGCACGACGGCGGTCTGCGCGAAAAAATTCGACAGGCATTTTATTTTGATTGAGAAGTCGCTCAAGTATTGCGAAATGGCGCGGACGCGGCTTGACGGAGGTGATTGGCGGCAACGTGACAGTGAATCCGACGAACTTACCTTGCCGCTTCTGTTTTGAAGTTGCTGATACGTTCGACAAACTCAACTGCCGTAGCTCGTCGCGGTTTTGGAAAATTTGTCGGCGCAAGAAAATTTTTCCGACGATGAAAAATTTCACTTGATGAAAAACACTTTGCTGACCGAAATTCCGAACATGACGGCTCGCGGCACGAAAGCTCACTTTCTCGCGCTCAATCTTGCTCAACAGCTCGACAAGGACATTCGCACCGTCGAAGACGCAATAATTTTTTGTGTGGCGATGAAATACGTCGTCGCGCCGATTAACCGCGCAATGATGCTCGTACCTTCTGACGACAAAAAATTTTGCGAAACGGCGGCAAGGAGTATCCTCGACACCTTCGGCGAAGAAAAAATCGCCTCGTTGATTGCGACGTGGGACAATTTGGGCGTGAAAGGCTGTTTGGACGCCGAACGCGCTTTAATCGTCGAAGAGTTCATGCGGCTTGTCGAAAACCTGTCCGCGCTGAAGATAAAGCACACCGCTTTTGAAGATAACATCATGCTGACGGCGTTCGTGCAGGAATTTGAGCGGCGGCTCGGTCAAAAGCGTAAAGCTCGCGGCGGAGCGTCGCTTGAGACTGTGGCGGATTTTATTTTCGATTATTACGGCTTCAAGTCGACAAGCAAGCCAAGTCATTTCGATCAAGACATTGAAGTCGACAAGTGGTTTAAATGTCGTGACGGCTGGGTTGTCGGCATAAGTTGCAAGCGGACGTTGCGCGAACGTTGGAAACAGTTAAGCCAAGCCGACAGAGGTACGTTGTCGCATTTCAAGATTCGGGAGCTGTGGCATTTGATAACCTTCGACAGCGATTTATCGGACGACAAAATTGTTCGGCTCGGTGAGCAGGCGCAAATTTTTTATCTGCCTGCCGCAAGCGAAACTTACAAAAAATGTTCCACGCACCCCGGCATGAAAGATTACGTCCGCCCGCTGAACAGTTTCGTTGACGACATCAGGAAGTTGATTTGAATTTTGGGAGGCTTGACGATGAGTCAAAAATTTTTCGTGGCAAGTTGCGTTTTCACGGAGGGCGAGCCCGACTTGAGCCGCAGGGTGCAAGCTTACGTCCGCGAACGTTTCAATCTGCCGATAATTCGTTGTTGCGTCGACAAGTACAAGGTCGCGGATTTTGAAGCGCGTATGCCCGCCGAATATCGCGACGAGTGGCGCGCGATTAAACACTTTGAAAATTTCCCCGCAGGCAGTACAATGGTTTCAATCTGCCACAACTGCTCGGCGATTTTTGAGGAGCGACATCCCGAAATTTTGCGCGAATCGATTTGGGAGCTGATACTGTCCGACGCGAACTTTGTTTACCCGAATCATCACGGCGAGGCAATTACGGTGCAGGATTGTTGGCGGTCGAAAGAGAACGTCGCGGAGCAAACGGCTGTTCGTGAAATTTTGCGGCGCATGAACTTTGAGGTCGTCGAGTTGCCCGAAAATCACGCGCGGACAAAATTTTGCGGCTACTCGTTGTATCAGCCGCAACCGCCGCGAAACCCCGCGCTTGCCCCGAAAAGATTTCTTCACGGCGCGCAAGGTTTGTTTCAGCCGCACACAATCGAACAGAAACGCGAGCTCATGCAAACACACTGCGCACAAATTCGCACGGACAAAGTCGCGGCTTACTGTCATTACTGCGTGCGCGGCTTGAAACTTGGCGGCGCGAAGGCTTTCCACTTGGCGGAACTTTTATTCGAGGAGGATGAACACCATTAATCTGAAGCAACTGACTTGCACGGACAAACCGACGTTTGACGCGTTCTTCGGCGCGCGATACTGCGAAAATGCCGAATACACGTTTACGAATCTTTTCATGTGGCGCGAGATGTTGAATTTGCGCTGGGCGGTCGATGATGACGTGTTGTATATTTTTTCGTCGAACGAGGAAATTTTTGCGGCGTGGCAACCGATTGGCGAGCCCGATAAAATGTCCGACGCCATCACGAAAATTTTGCGCACGGCGGAGGAAAATCGCGGCGACAAAAAATTTATGTTCGTCGTCGTGGAAAAAATCTTCGCCGACGAGCTTGCACGCTACCCGCACGCAAAATTCAACATCACCGCCGAACGCGACAACTTCGATTACGTTTATCTGGCGCAGGATTTGATTAACCTGTCTGGTCGAAAATTTCACGGCAAGAAAAATCATCTCAACGCCTTCCGCAAAGAATATCCCGACGCCGTTTACCTGCCGATAACCGAGGAAATTATTCCGAAGTGCCGCGTCGAGCTCAACGCGTGGTCCGAAATGCATAAGCGAGCCAATCCCGACGACCCGTTTATCGGCTACGAACAGGCGGCGATTCACGAAATTTTTGATCACTTCGACAGGTTCAAGCTCAAAGGCGGCGCGATTCTCCTTGACGGCAAAGTTGCGGCGTTTACCTTCGGCGAGCGGCTCAACTCCGACACGGCGGTTATCCACGTCGAAAAGGCGGATTCAAACGTTCGCGGCATTTACGCGGCGATTAATCAAGCCTTCGTCGAGCGCGAATGGTCGAACATGACCTACATCAACCGCGAAGAGGACATGGGCATTGACGGCTTGCGGCAGGCAAAAGAGAGTTATCGCCCCGTCAAGCTGATTGAAAAGTTCAACGCGACTCTTGCATAAAAAATTCGAGCTGCTCAAAATTCGAGCGGCTCTTTTTTATTGCGCAGGAAAATTTTTCCACGTGCCGAAAAATTTCCGCGAAGAGGGATTCACATGAACTTGCGGAAAATTTTTGACGGCTCTGCTTGTCGCGATAAGCTTGCTGTCGATGTCCGTCGCCTTCGCCGCAGATGACGGTAACCCGCAAAATTCCGTCGCCGAAACCGATATCGCTCTTTTGAATCAGAAGGTCGACGAGGCATCGGAACTTTACGACAGCGGCAACTACGGCGACGCGGTACAGTCAGCTTCGGAGGCGATTGCGCTCAATCCGCAGAATGCAAATGCTTATTTCCGACGCGGCACCGCTTACAATGAGCTCGGACAACATGAGCAAGCCATTGCCGACCTCGACAAGGCAATTGAACTCAATCCGAATGATGCTGTGGCGTACAACAATCGCGGCGTCGCTTACTGCAATCTGAATCAATACGAGCGGGCGATTGACGACTACGACAAAGCCATTGCGCTTGACCCGAATGATGCTATGGCGTACACCAATCGCGGCGGTGCTTACAACGAGCTCGAACAGTATGAGCGTGCGATTCAAGACCTCGACAAAGCCATTGAACTTGACCCGAATTATGCGGCGGCGTACACCAATCGCGGCGTCGCTTACTACCATCTGAAACAATACGAGCGGGCGATTGACGACTACGACAAAGCCATTGCGCTCAATCCCAATTATGTTGCGGCGTACAACAATCGCGGCGGTGCTTACTACTATCAGCAACAATACGAGCGTGCGATTACCGACTATGACAAAGCCATTGCGCTCGACCCGAATGATGCTATGGCGTACACCAATCGCGGCACCGCTTACAATGAGCTCGGACAACATGAGCAAGCCATTGCCGACCTCGACAAGGCAATTGAACTCAAGCCCGATTATGCGGCGGCGTACTACAATCGCGGCTTCGCTTACAACGACCTCAAACAATACGCGCAGGCGATTACCGACTATGACAAAGCCATTGCGCTCAATCCCAATTATGTTGCGGCGTACAACAATCGCGGCAACCTTTACGACGACCTCAAACAATACGAGCGTGCCATTGCCGACTACGACAGAGCCATTGCGCTTGACCCGAATTTGGCTGTGGCGTACAACAATCGCGGCAACGCTTACAACGACCTCAAGCAATACG
>JADEZP010000133.1 GCA_015206805.1 Quinella sp. 1Q7
GATTCTTATTGCGCCGATCCGAAAAATTTTTTCATTCGCGACGAATGGTTGAGCGAACTCGACAAAGTTGCGCACCGACCGTACACGACGGGATTTTTCTTGAGCGACGGCAAGCCGACCGAAATTCTTTCAGCGAGCCGCGTCCGCTCCCGATCACCGTCTGCAACGTGTCGTAAGGCGTGCCCGTCAACGACACCAGCTCATCGCCGGGACGCAATACCCCGAACAATGCCGTCGCCAGCGCGTGCGTCCCCGATACAAATTGCGTCCGTACGAGTGCCGCCTCCGCTTGAAAGATGTCCGCAAATATTTCGTCGAGCTTGTCGCGCCCGATGTCGCCGTATGCATAACCCGTCGACGTTTTGAAATGTGCGTCCGACACTTTCAGCCGCCGCATTGAATCCAAAACCTTGCGCGTGTTGAATTCGGAAATTTCTTCCACGCGCCGAAATACATCAGCCAATTCCGTCAGCACTGCTTGTTTCATTGTCGCACCTCCAAAAAAATTGCCCCGACCGATTGTCGAGGCTGATTGCAGTTGTTAATCGCCGCTTATGCCGTCGCCCACTGCTTTGAAGTTCTGTCGGCAATGTAAGTTGTCCCGTCCGCCGTCGTGAAGCGTGCATTTGTCGTCGTGTTGACCGTGAGCGAGCCGCCGTTGTTGAATTCGACCGTGACAGCTTCGTCGCCGATACCGTTGCTCTTCGCCGCCATCGACGTGACGTTGATATCGTCGACCGTGATGTCGCCGAGCAAAATTGTATCGTTGTCGACGTCGTAGCCGCTGATTGTGTCGCGGTTTGCATTTGCCAAGCCCGACGCGTCGCGAACATAATCGCGCGAATTCTTGAAGTAGTAGAAAGTATCGTTGCCCGCGCCGCCGACCAAGCTGTTGTCGCCCGCGCCGCCCCACAAATGTGACGTTGCGCCGCTGTTGTCCGCGCCGAGCAAAGTATTGTTGTCCGCGCTGCCCGCCAAGGTGATTTTCGTGCCGACGACGCCCCGTCCGTCGACGACGCCGATTCCGCGATATTGATTGGTGTCGCCGTTGTCGAGCCAGACTTCGACGTTGGGAGTGCCTTCGCTGACGGTGAGCGTGTTGGCAGCCGTGCCCGCCGCGCCCATGTAGTAGGCAACTTCGTCGCTGTAGGTGAAGTTGTTGCCGCCGTTGCCGGAGCCGATTTTCGCGACTGCCTCGTCGTTGCCGTTGATTTTAACGCGATACATTGCGCTGTCGTAGGTGTCGGAAATGCCGCTTGATTCGCGAATGACAATTTCGCCGTCGCTCGTAATGAAGGTGATATTTGCGCCGCCATCGACCGTGGCAACGCTCAAGTCCGTGAAGTCATTGACGACGATCAAATCGGATTGAGTCTTGGTCGGGTCGGAGCTTATGCCGTTGTAGTGTCCGAAATTATTTACAACGTCGTGACCGTCGCCCGCGCTGAAGAAAATCGCGTTGGTGAGTCCTGCGGTGCCGTTGCTGTTGAAAACGTCGTTGCCACCGCCGAGACTTACGAATTTTGTATCCGCCGCAGAATTTGTGCCGACGTTGACGGTTTCGCGCGAGCTTGAGCCGACGATTGACGCCCTGCCCGAATTGTTGACGGTGAGGTTGCGAATGTTTTGGTAGTTGTCGCCGAGGTTGATGTCGAGGTCTTTGGTTACGGCGGAG
Source organism: Quinella sp. 1Q7 (assembly GCA_015206805.1). GTDB lineage: Bacteria > Bacillota > Negativicutes > Selenomonadales > Selenomonadaceae > Quinella. The sequence goes on from JADEZP010000133.1 coordinate 1,676, forward strand.
GTAAACTCAAGATTTCCGTCCGACAGCGCGACGTAACCGTCGGCAATGTCGTCGTCGGAACTTACCGTTGCCGAGCCGCCCGAACGAATCACGGTATACTTGAGATCTTCGCTGCCCGTCGTGATTAAAAGGTTGCGTGCGGAGCTGTCGCCGGCTGTGTCCGTGAAAAGAATTGTCCCGCCGTCGACCGTGACCGCAAGCATATCGTCGACGACCTTTGCGCCGAAAGATGAGCCGCCGACGTAAAGCGCGTTGTTGCCCTCGTCGCGCTCAAAGCCGAATGACCAGCCTGTTACGCTGTCTCTGCCGTTTGAAAGTATGACGATTGTGCCGTCGTCCGCAGTGGGCTCAATCTCGATATAATCGTTGCCGTCGCCGCCGTCGATTGAATCGCCGCTGCCTGCGTAAATCGAATCTCTGCCCGCCGAGCCCGTGACGTAATTGGCATTGTCGCCGCGCGTGCCGGCGGTGATGATTAGTGCGCCGCTTATGCTTGCTGTGGAGGCGTCGACAGTTTGCCCGTCGCCGGCAAGGAAAACATCGCGGGTATTGCTGCCGTCAATGTCGCCGTCGTCGTCGAGGAGCGCAACTCTGACGTGCAGGGCGGAGTCGGTATCGTCGCCGAATGTTAATTTACTGCCGCCGCCGAATCCGACGCGATTACTTTTGCCGCTGATGCTGTCGGGCGTCACTTCGTCGAGGGAGCTCAAGCTCATTGCAACGACGACATCACCGTCAATGTCGGCGGAATAGTCTTGGATTGTGTAGCCTGCGCCGTCGACGAAATAATCCGTTCCCGCGCCGCCTTGAATGAAGTCGTAGTTATCGCCTTGAATGGTATCGGAGCCCGCGCCGCCGAGCAAAGTTGTCCGCGCGTCGCCGTCGTGGCGAAGGTTGGCACCCGTCGCGCCCGCCTGAACGAGATTTTGTCCGAGCGCATTGTCGCCGATGTAAACGGTGCCGCCCGCGTCGCTGATTTTGATTATGTGCGCCGCCGTGACATCACTTACACTTCCGACGATGACGGTCGAGGGCGTGTTTGATTTCGTGAGGTCAAGCGTCACGTCGACGACGTCGGAATTTTCGTTCGCCTCAATGTTAATCGGAATTTTGCCCGCGTCGGAGCCCGAACCGATTGCCAACGTGACGTGCCGCGCAGAGCCGAGCGATGTGTCGCCCGTCAAATTGATAACGGAGCTTGCGGCGGAGGGTGTCGCGTCGTCGGAGGCGTAACCCGCCAGCGTCATACCTGCCGCAGAGCCGTCCGACAGCGTGTAAAAATCTTCGTCGTACAATCTGCCGTGATGAGCGGCAACGGTGTCGACGGCGGAGCCGAGCGTTGAAACGGCTTCCCATTTCTTTTCGTAGTTGATGACTTTATCGGCGGTGTCGCCGTCGACGGTCTCATTGACGTTGCCAATTGAATCAAGCCCGATTACAATGTTATCGCCAGCCGCAACGGTGACTTTGTTTTTGGCAATGGAGGCGTCGCGAATGTAATAAGTCGTCGCGGAACTTGCGCCGCCCGACAAAGTAACCGCGCTGTCGGCTTCCAATCCCGTGACGGTCGCGGTAGTGCCCGCCGCGTCGATTTGCATTGTGACGGCGTTGTCCAAATCTTCGACGGAAATTTTGAGGTCGTTGGCGGCAAGGTCGCCCGTGGAATTGTCCGCGCTGAAAATCGCGGTGTAACCGTCGCTGTCGTCGGTGACGTTGACCGTGTCGTCAATCTCAAGCCCGCTGACGGTATCGATGCCTTTGGAAACGTCCGACGAAGTGAGCGTCACGAGAATATTCGACACGTCGACGCCCGCGCCGTTGATTGTGACGTCGGTGCCGGTGGTGTCGCCGAAACTGTAAGCGACAGCCGCGCCGCCGACGGTGTAAGCTTCTCCGCCGCGAACAAAAATTTCCGGCTGAACGGTACTGTCGTCAAAGCCGACGTAACTCGCGGAGGTGTTGATTGTGTAAGCGGAAGTTTCGTTGACGACTTCAAATGAGCTGTCGCCCGAAATTTGAACGGCACCGTCCGCGTCGTCGAGGTCAATGCTTTTAATGCCCGTCTCGTCCAAAATCGCGGCGAAGGTCGTTTCGTCACTGTTAATCGCCTGAATCGTCGCGTCATTGACAACAACGCCGACCGTCGGCAAAACTTCAAATTCCGCGCGATTATCCGCCACGCCCGAAACTGTGACGGAGCCCGTGTTGTCGATGTGAGCATTGCCGTCGCCGTCGAATTGCACGTGCGAAATTGAGCCGTTGATTAAATTCCATGCGGCACCATTGACGGTGAAATTTTCTACGGTGTCGGTGACTGTCGCGGAACTTATGCCGCTCAAAACGTTGTCGGAAGTGAGCGTTGCGGTTGATGAGGCGGCTTGAATTTCCATTACCGTGCCTTGAGCGTCGGTAACGGTGTTGTCGCCCGTTGCAATGGAAATTACGTCGTCTGCGGCAGTGACGGTCGCGCCCGCCGCCAAAGTCATCGGACCGACATCGGGCGTATCGGTATCAGCCGTGTCCGTGCCGAAGGTGACGTTTTCGACGGAGCCTGCAAAAATCGCGGTGTCATTTTCGTCGAGGGCAACAGCCAAATTCGACGTGCCGCCCGCGAAAGTGTAAGTCATTGTGGAATTGCCGTCCGCCGCCAAATTAAAAGTGACGTCGTTGGAGCCCGCCGCCTTGACGTAAGCTTGTGCGCCGTTGACGGTCTCGGTGAATCCTTGACTTGCGCCGCCGTAAGCCGTGATGTCGACGTTGCCGATTAAATGGTAGGCACCGTCGCCCGCGCTTAAGTCGCCGCCGACAATATTTGAGCCGCCGATAGCGACTTCCCAATCGTCTGCAGTCAAATTTACGGCAAAAGAATAGCTGTCGGTTGAGCTTGCGCCGCCCGTCAGCCAAATTACGGTGCTTTCAATGCCCGAAGCACCTTCCGCGCTCAAATACACGGGGCTGAGTGACGTTGAACCGTCGCCGCCCGCGAATGAGCCGCCGCCTTTCCAAACGAATTCGCCGCTTACTGTGTCGTAGCCGATTGTGTCGTCGGCGAAACGTTGCAGGTCAAAAAAATTTTCGGTCATAATTACGCCTCCTTTTCAGCGCGACAATTTTATCGCCGCAGTAACCGCCGTGTCAATTCTAACGGAAGATTAACCTTCGGCACATTTGCGCCTAAAGCGACTGATTCAAAATGCCGATATTAAAATTGTTGAAGGAGTGATTGAAATGTTTGGCAAGTGGAAAACTACCGCGTTGGCAATGTGCGGCGCGATAATCATAGGAATTTCAAGCGGGGCAGCTCCAGCGAGTGCCGCCGCCGAAAATCTCAATGAGCAAATAGAGTTTGTTCCCGTCACGAATCCGATGATGCGATTGGCGATTCGGGAGCGTGAACGTCAACGCCGCTACAGTGATTGGGAACGCGAACGCCGCTACGAAGATTGGGAACGCGACAGATACCGCGACCCCGACGCCGAAGGTTGGCGCAGAGCCCGCGACCGCGAACGTGAGCGCGAAAGATACCGTGACCGCGAACGTGAACGCCGGCTGGAAAGATGGGAACGCGACAGATACCGTGACGGCGCACCGCCTCGCCCGCCGCGCTGAAAAATTTTTCTACAACAAACGGTCGTCCTTTCGAGGGCGACTAATTTTTTTGTGCGCGGTTGAAAAAATTTTTCATGCAAAGTAAAATTTCACGCGAAGATATTTTCGGAAGGGATTGATTTTATGGACAGCGTAAAAATCGGATTGCTCGGCGCGGGCACAATCGGCGGCTCGGTTATTGAGGTTTTGCAGAACAATCGCGACATCATATCGCAACGTGCGCACACCGACATCCAAATCAAAAATATTCTCGTGTTGCCGCGCGAACTTGACGGCTTGCACAAACGCGGATTGCCCGCCACGAGCAACTACGACGAAATTTTGAACGACCCCG
>JADEZP010000134.1 GCA_015206805.1 Quinella sp. 1Q7
TTGACGAGGTGTTCGAGGATTTTGTCCCACAAGCCGTTAAGGCGAGCACGACGATAAAAGCTGTGCACGGTAAAGACCGGTGGAAAATCATGGGGCAAATTACGCCACTGGCAACCCGTTTTCACCAAGTACAACACCGCATTGACCAATTCTCTCTTTTCCCATTTGTACTTACGCATATTGGAGAACAAGGGCGCGATAACTTCCCATTGCTCATTGGTTAAATCTGTTTCGTATTTCTGTCTCATAATGTACCTACTATATCACTTTTTTGATGTGAACACACGTTCGAGATTTTTTATATAGACGCTGCCGTCGTCGTTGAGTTCCCGCACATAATACCACGGCTCAATGTAATCTTTTTGCGCCACAATGAATCACCTCCCAAAAAAAATTTCACCGCGTTGTCCGCCAAAAAAGTCCACCGTCATCAATTCAATCCGAAAACGTAACGCCGATTCTATTGCAGAATTTTATATGATTTATCGGCGTACTGCAACGATTCACGGAAATTTTTTCGCCTTTCAAGCTTTCGGTGTCAATAAAAAATCCGCCGCTCCATTGAGTGACGGACGTTTGAAAAATTTTTATACGTCGAGTAAATTTTTTCCCGCGTGCAAAAGTTGTGTGCGGTTGATTCGTGCGGTCGACAAGTCGGTCGGGAAGTCGAATCGCTCCCGCAAAATCTTAAGGACTTCGCTCGGCTTGAGACTGCCCTCCGACGTTATGCGCACCGAAAATTTTATGACAAGCTCGCCGCCCGTAAGCTCAAGCTCCACGCGCCCGACAAGGTATCGTTTCAGCTCAAGCTCGCGGATTTTTTTCGGCGTGACGCGCGTGAATTTTATTTCCGTTGCCGCGTTGAAACTCCGTGCCGAACTCTGCGCGGCGGGCAAAAATTTTTCGTCGAACGTCAAACGGACTTCATAGCGCGACAGGTCGACAAGCGACATAACGGGCTTGGACTTGCCGCGAAGTTTTTTCAGCCGCACAATTTCCGCGCCGACGGGAAGTTGTTCGTTGAGTCGCGTCGAAACTTCAAGCTCATTGACGGGCGCGGTCAGCTCGAAGTCGACGTATTCGCAATCGCTCGTCACGCCGACGGCAAGCGCAGTCGCGAACGACACCTTCAAGTGCGGATTGAAACCCTCGCTCCACGCGGCGGGAAGTTTGCTCCGAATCAGCGCGCGCATGAAAACATTCATGTAATCGAGATGGCTCAACACCGCGATTTGACTGCCCTTGCGAATTTGAGCGCGGTACTTGCAATTAGGAATTAGCAATGAGGAATTAGGAATTGAATCGGCGTCATCTTCATTCCTAATTCCTAATTCCACATTCCTAATTGATAGAAAGTCGACGACGTGAGCCGCCAAGTTTATGCAGACGCCGCAACCCGTGCAGCTCGTGCGGCGACAGTCGCGGGTAGTTTCGCCGGCTTGAGAACGTTCCCATTCCGCAAGCAAAAAATTTTTGTCGACGCCCGGCGAAGTGTGCTCCCACGGCAACGGCTCCCAAAAATTTCGTTCGCGACCGCTGTAAAAATTCGGGTCAATGCCGCACGCCGCAAAAGCCTCCGTCCACGCATCGGGCTTGAACATGTCGGACCAACCGTCGAATTTCGCGCCGAATTTCCACGCCGACTCAATCACCCGCGAAAGTTTTCTGTCGCCACGCGCCAACGCACCCTCAAGCACGCTCAACCGCGCGTTGTGGTAGTTGTAGGTTATCGCCTTGTCGCGAATCAAATTTTTCAGCAACGTCTGCCGCCGCTCGAATTCCGCCGCCGAAATTTGCGCCGCCCATTGAAACGGAGTGAACGGCTTCGGCACGAAACAGGAGACGCTCACCGTGACTTTAACGTCGCGGCGATTTTTTATTGTGCGGTACAGGTCGACGACCTTTTGCGCAAGCTCGGCAATGCCCGCAATGTCCGCGTCAGTTTCCGTCGGCAAGCCCATCATGAAATACAGCTTGACGGACTTCCAGCCCTTGGCGAAGGCGGCGGCGCACGCGTCAAGCAAATTCTGTTCGGTTACGTTCTTGTTGATGACGTCGCGCAAACGTTGCGTGCCGGCTTCGGGCGCGAAGGTCAGCCCGCTCTTTCGGACGGCTTGGACACGCTCGGCAAGCTCAATCGAAAAGCTGTCGATACGCAAGCTCGGCAGGGAAAAGCTCACCTTCTCGGCGCGGAAGTCGCGTTGCAAATCGTCAATCAGTCGCGGCAGGCAGGAGTAATCGGCACTGCTTAGCGACGTCAGCGAAATTTCGTCCCAGCCGCTCGAATCAATCAGCCGCCGCGCAATTTTCCGCAACGTCTCAACTTTGCGCTCGCGAACGGGACGATACGTCATTCCCGCCTGACAAAATCGACAGCCGCGACTGCAACCGCGAAACAGCTCCAACATTGCGCGATCGTGGATAATTTCCATGAACGGCACGACGGGCTTTTCAACTGTCGGCGTCGCGTCGAAGTTGCGGACGATTCGCTTGAGAATTTTCGACGGCGCGGACGGCTCCAAAATTTTCAGCGCAAGGAAGTCGTCGCCCGAATACAGCGGCTCGTAAAAGCTCGGCACGTAAATTCCGCGAACACTCATCAAGCCGCGCAGGAAGCCTCGACGCCCGCCGACTTTGCCCGCCGACTTCCACGCAATGAACACGTCGACGACCTCGCCGAAAATTTCTTCAGCCTCGCCGACGATAAAGAAATCGAAAAATTCCGCGACGGGCTCGACATTGTAAACGCACGGTCCGCCGCCGACAATGAAGGGCTCGTCGTCGCCACGCTCCGCCGCGTGCAGATGAATTTGCGCCAAGTCCAGCATGTTCAAGACGTTGGTGTAAATCATTTCGTATTGCAGGGAAAATCCCAGCATGTCGAATTCGCGGACGGCGCGTTTCGATTCAAGCGCGAACAGCGGCGTATTCTCCGTGCGCAAAATTTTTTCGGCGTCAGTCCACGGCGCGTAAACACGTTCGCAAAGTGTGTCGGCGCGGCGATTGAGTATCGAATACAAAATCGCAAGCCCCAAATTCGACATTCCGACTTCGTACACGTCGGGCAGGGCAAGCACGATTCGGCAGGCGGTCGCGTCGAAATTTTTCGTGACGCTGCCCCATTCGCCGCCCGTGTATCGCGCAGGTTTCGTAAGCTCAAAAATATTTTTCATGTCGTCACCCAAAATCTGTTGATAAAAATTCTTCCGAATCTTAGCACAATCGGAACGTAAAAGATACACTTGAGCGCAATCGGCGGCGTCGGCGTGCAGGGGGATTTTTTTACGAGAATTTAATTGACACGGAGTTATCGTTCGGTGTAAAGTTACAGAAAATTTTCAAGGGAGGTAATCACCATGGAAGACATCACGAAGGCAACCCCCCCAGTCACCTGACGGGTTTACGTTCGACCTGCAACGATTCGCTACCGATACATGGGACGGCTCGGCTTCGAGTGTGCCTACGGCTGTAAATAACGTTATCACAATCACCACGGCGGAACAGCTCGCGGCTTTTGCAAAGGCGGTCAACGGCGGCAACAACTACAGCGGCGTCACCATTAAGCTCGGTGCCGACCTCGATTTGAACGGCGACAATTACAGCTGGACGCCAATCGGCAACGGAAATTATACGTTCAAGGGCACCTTCGACGGCGACGGTCACACGATAAGCAACCTCAAAATCAACAGCAATGCCGGTTACATCGGCTTGTTCGGCTGTGTCGACGGCACAATTCAGAACGTCAATCTGAATAACGTCAATGTCAGCAGCAGCGGCCCGGAATATGTCGGCGGGCTCGTCGCTCGAACACACCACAACGGTAACACCAAAATCGAGAACTGCACAGTCAGCGGCACAGTCAGCGGTACGGGTAACTACACTTGGAATGTCGGCGAGATTGCCAGTAATAATAGCGGCACAGTCAGCAACTGTACTTTCAACGGCACAGTCAGCGGCATTTCATCTGTCGGCGGGCTCTTCGGTGCCAACTTCGGCAACATCAGCAATTGCACGGTCATTGCCACAGTCAGCGGTATGTCGGGTGTCGGCGGGATTTCCGGAGAAAACTTCTGCAACATCAACGGCAACACGGCTATTGTCACAGTCAACGGCACGGGCAATGCGGAACACCTCGGCGGGATTTCCGGCACCAACAAACAAACTACCGTAACCAGCGGCACAATCAGCGGCACAGTCAGCGGCAACTATTATTACAGCAACCGGAGCAAAGCGGTCGACTACATCGGCCCCAATGCCGAAAACGTCAGTGACAACACGCAACTTTACAAGCTCACTTTGCCGAGCGGCGTCGAAGCCACTGCCACGGGCACGGGCAACAAGGTTGTCGCCGACAACGGCAACTATTACGCGGCGGGCACCGTCACGCTCAAGGCATCAGACTCCACCGCCGTTATCAAGTCGACAAGCTACACTAACAACGACGACGGCACGGTCAGCTTGACGCCCACCGCAGATACAAACATCAGCAGCAACGACATCGCGTTTTATTATAAGCTCACGTTGCAGGGCGTCACGGTCGACAGCGGCACCGGCTACGGCGGCAACTACTCCGACTATTACACGGGCACAGTCACGCTCGCGGCGAAGACGGGCTACAATCTAAGCCAAACGTCGCTCACCGTCACTAAAGCCGAGACAATCACCGCGACATTGGCAAGCGGGGTTTACGTCTTCAGCACGGACGACGGCGCAACTTATCAGCTTGCCACGGCGGATAACGTCAAGTCGAACAATTATCCCGACCTCCAACAAGCGTATCAGCTCACGTTGCCGAGCGGCGTCACTGCGGCGAACGGCGTCATCATTGCGGACGGCAACTATTACATGATACCGAATTCGGAGGTCACGCTCACAATCGGCACGGGCGCGGCACTCGTCGACGTCACGGGTTATTCTAATGTCGCGGCGAACTCAAGCGGCACAGTCCCCTTCAAACCGACTGCCGACGTGACGATTAATGCCAACAATCTTTATTACGCGGTCAGCGGGCTCAACAATATCACTGCAAGCGGCGGCACATACACAACCGTCAACGGCACGACTTATTACGCGGCGAATTCAAGCGTCACGCTAAGTTCAAACGTCAACGGCGCGATAATCGGCGCGGCGACTGCGACGGGCGGCAAACTCAACGATAACGGCGACGGCACATGGACTTTGACAACGACATCAGCCGCTTCAACCGTCACTCCGACGCTGTATTATTCGGTCAACGGGATTGACGGACTCAACGTCACGGGCGGCACAAGTAAAACCGTCAGCGGCACGAATTATTACAAGAGCGGCTCAAGCGTCACACTAAGTTCAAACGTCAACGGCGCGATAATCGGCGCGGCGACTGCGACGGGCGGCAAACTCAACGATAACGGCGACGGCACATGGACTTTGACAACGACATCAGCCGCTTCAACCGTCACTCCGACGC
>JADEZP010000047.1 GCA_015206805.1 Quinella sp. 1Q7
ATTTTATCAGCGAAGACTTTTCTCCGTCGATGACAACGACAAATTCGTCGCCGCCGATACGGTAAACATGCTCCTCGCCGAAAATCGCGCAGACAAGTCGGCAGGCGTTAATCAAGTATTCGTTGCCGCGTTCGTGCCCGTAGGTGTCGTTGACGCGCTTAAGATAGTTCACGTCGACCATAACAATGCAAAACTTCGCGTCGCCGTCGGAAATTTTTTCGTCAAGCTCGGCAATAGCCCTGTCGTAGGCGGCTTTATTCTGCACGCCCGTCAGCGAATCTTTGTAGGCAATTTCGTCCATTTCGGCGACTTTGACCTGCATATCGGCGACACGGACTTTGGCGCGTTGCAGGTGCTCCAAGTAGTTCAAAATATTTTCCGTCGTCCGAAGCAGTGCGGAATACAAATTTTCGATTTCGTCGCCCGTATGAATCTTCAAGCCCTTGAGCCGCTCAAAATATTTTTCGCGGGCAGTTGCGCTGTCGTAGGAAAAATTCTTCGCGCAGTAAGCCATCGTGTTCACGGGCAAAATTATGTTGTTCTCAATGAAGGCGAGCCCGATTGCGTAAATGAACACGAAACATCCCAAAAACAGCGCGATAAGTTTAATTACGAACGTCCGCATGTATTCGTGCAGAATGTCCATTGAAAAATCTATGGCGACGTAACATTGACACTTGCCCGCCGCGTCGTACATCGGCTTGTACATTGTGAGCAAGTAGCCGTATTCGTTGTCGGTGATGACGGGCGGAATGGGTCTGCCGGCAAGTAAATCGTCGCGGTATTTTAAAAGCGCGTCCTCAAGCGCAACGACTGTACCGGGCGGGTCGGCGTCATATGTCGCGGTGTCCATGTCGAAGACGACGTGGCAACCGTCCTCCAAGACGCGATAAACGTACAGAAATTTCACGTCGAGCGAACTGTTTTTGATGGCGTAAAGTTTTTCCTCTGTCGCCCTGTAACCGTTGGCAACGCGCCCAAGTTTCAGATAGTCGTCGACGCGGTAAGGGTTGATGTCGTTAATCGCGACCGCAATCATGCCGTCGACAGTCTTAATGCGTTCGTCAATCGCCGCGCCCTTGAACAGCAGATAACTTATCAGCGCGACGGAAAACGACAATAACAACGAGCTCAACGTCAGAATTGCGATCATTTTTGTGCGGAGTGACGACGCCAGATAACTGCGCTCATCGGCGACGCGTTTCATATCTTCGGACAACGGTGCCTGTTTGTGACCGAGATGGCGGAAAAAATTTTTCACGTGCGGCGGGACGAACTTCAGCAGGACGTATGCCAACGCAATCGATAACGCCTTGTCGACGAACTCGAACAGGAAATTTTCCGCGAAGTTCAAATCGTATTCCATGACGGGATCCAATATGTCGCTGACTTTCAGGAAGCCCTCAATCAGCAAGTCGCAGGTGCCCGTCACGAATGTCAGCATTGGCACGAGCAACATTGCGTCCCAAAATTTTCGGTACATGCCCTTCCGCGCAAAAAACGTCGTGATTATCGCGACGGCGACGCTTACCGAACAGAAATACATTTCCGACGGCTCGACGAATGATTTTGTTAAGTTCGTGAAAAATCCGACGGCAATGCCCGGTATGTAGCCGCCCAGTGCCGCGATAAAAATTGTGCCGCTCGTGTCCAGATACAGCGGCAGTTCGAACGCCTCGACAATCAGCGCGCCGAATAAGTTCATTACCAGTGCCGCGACGCAAAGTAAAATCGGTGTCCCCAAATTTTTTTCCGCCATAAAAATTTTCGCCTCGATAAAATCAATCCGTCCGTGCCGCCTTCATGGCAAGCTTGTTTTCGTACATTTGAGCATCAGCGCGCTTGAAAACAGACTCCGCGCTTGCGTCGACGCCCGACTCGAAATGCGCCGCGCCGATTGCCGCAGATACTCGCTCCCACGGCTGAAGACGTCGCGCAGAATTTTTCCGACCCATCTCCGCGACAAACTGCGTCACGAAATATTTGCACAGCGAAACTTTGTCGTCCGTCAGAATCGCAACAAATTCGTCGCCGCCAATCCGATAGACGTGCTCCGTGCCGAAGACCGCGCAGATAAGCTTGACGGCGTTAATCAGATATTCGTTGCCGCGTTCGTGCCCGTAGGTGTCGTTGACGCGCTTGAGGAAGTTCACGTCAATCATCACGATACAAAATGTCGCGTCGCCCGCAGAAATTTTTTTGTCAAGTTCGGCGGTCATTTCGTCGTAAGCGGCTTTGTTGCGCAGACCCGTCAAAGAATCGCGGTGAGCAAGTTCGTCCATTTCCGCGACTTGTCGACGCGCCCGCCGCAACTTTTCCAGCGAGTCCAAAACATCCTGCGTCGTCTTAAGCAACGTGTGATACAAATTTTCGATTTCGTCGCCCGTGTGAATTTTGAGCCGCTTGAGCCGGTCGACGTTTTCGGCGCAGACGGCGTCGGTGTCGTAGGAAAAACTTCGCGTGCAATAATCCATCGTGTTCACGGGCAGGATAATGTTGTTCTCCACGAAGCGCAAGCCCAATACGAAAATGAACACGAAACATCCCGAAAACAGCGCGAGAACCTTTGCAATGAACGTTTTGCCGTATTCGCTGATTAAACTCAACGCAAAATCAATCACGACGTAACAGGCGCAGTTGCCGTTGATGTCGCGGACTGGTCGGAAAATCGTGATGAGCTGTTCGCCGTTGACGGTTGAAATTGTCGGCGGGACGTCCTTGCCCGCAATAAGGTCGTCGAGGTGCGGATAATCGTCGGCAAGCTTGACGATTGTACCCGCCGCCGCGTCGGGATTGAACACAACATGACAACCGTCCGCCATAACTTTGCAGGCGTGCAAAAATTTTATGTCGCTGTTGCCGCCCTTGATGTCGATAATTTTTTGGTAAACGGCGTCGTAGCCCTGCGCGGCATGTCCGCGGCTGATGAATTCGTCGACGCGTGCGGGATTAATTTCGTCGGCGACGATAGCGGTCAAACTGTCGGCGACCTTAACCTGCGCGTGGAAGGCGGCTTGCTCAAAAATCCTGTACGTTATCAGCGAAATGCTTGCCGCGATAAAAATTGCTCCGAACGTCAAAATCAAAATCATTTTCGTGCGCAGGGACGATATCGGGCATTTACGTTCGTAAACTGCGCGTTTCATGTCGGCGGGAAGCGGTGCCTGACGTTGTCCCAGCCCGCGAAAGAGCTCCACGATTTGCGGCGGAATGAATTTCAGCGCGACGAACATTATCAAGACGAGCAAGCCTTTGTCGACGAGTTCGCGCAGGAAAGTTGTCGCGAAGTCCGTTTGAATTCCCGCCAATGCCTCGACGACGCCCGTGCACGTCAAAAATTTTTCTATGGTCGTCGTCGCAAGTGTCGTAAGCAGTGCCAACGGAGGTATCGCCGCCAACGTCCGCAGGAAACTTCGGAACCACTTGCGCCGCGCCAAAAATGTCGTGTACAGCGCGACGGCAATGCTGATTGAGCAATAATACATTTCCGATTCGTCGAGCAGGGAGTTGAGCAAATTTGTCGCGAAGCCGACGACGACGCCCGGCACGTAGCCGCTTAGCATTGCGACAAAAATTGTGCCGCCCGTGTCCAAATACAGCGGCAGATTCAGACTTCGGGCGACGAACGAGCCGATTAAGTTCACGACGACCGCCGCGACGCATATCACAATCGGCGGCGGGAATTTTGCTTTAAATGACATGAAAATTTTCCTCCGAATGTTTTGTCGATTATAGCACGCGCCCGAAATTTTTACACAAAAAAATCCGCCGAGTGTTCGACGAACTTTCGACGGATAAAATTTTTTGACCGTTCAAGCAATGACGCCGGCTTTGATTAGGAAAATGTCGCCGACCTGTCCGAGAGCGTTTGCAGGGCGTTCAAGGGTGCGCAACGCCTCCAAAGGATACAGCGTTTCGTTTCTGCCTTTGAGCAGGATAAAATGCGTGTAATATTTCGTCAGCAACGCCATAAAGTCTTCAAAAAGACCGGAATTGTCCCAAGGATTCAAATTGCATTCCATGAAGATTGGCGCGGGATTTTCGGCGAGCAGATTTTTCGCGCCGAGAATAACTTGCGGCTCAAAGCCTTCCGTGTCAATCCAAATGTACTTGACGTCCTGCGCGGCGATGTTGTTTTCGGCAAAATAAGCGTCGAGCGGCATGATTTTAATCGTTTCGGTCGGAATGCCGTTTCTCTTGTCAACAAGGCTGTTGTGTCCCGGATTTCCCAAATCGCGATACATGGTCATTTCGTCGAATTTGTTGCCGAGCCCGCATTTGACGATTGTTGCTTTGTCTTCCATATCGTTGAGTAGCAGATTGACACTCAACATTTTAAAATTTTCGGCGTCGGGCTCAAAGGCAAGCAGTTTCAAATTCGGCGCAAGTTTCTTGATAAAATAAATTCCCGTGGTGCCGATGTTCGCGCCCAAATCAAGGAAGTAGCCCGAATTATCGTCGACGCCGTAATATTGCGTTGCCAGCGCGTGGAAACGTCGTATGTCGCGCGACGCCCAATTTGTGCCGCTGATAAACATATGCGGCACGCGCATATCCGCTGACGGCGAAATATACGACAGCCCTTCGACCGTGCACGTGACGAACGTGTTAAACTTTCCGAGCTCATTCAAGAGCAAATGTTTTCGCAACCCCCCCTCACGTCGTTTAGAATCGTGTACGTGGCTTTGGGGCGTTGAATCCAGCTGTTCATGTCGAGCGCGTAAATCACTTTGTCAACCGGCAACTTGAGCAATTGAATTGTCGCGACAAAAAATTGTCGTGCGCCCTGCTCAAAAATCAACAGCCAATCCCATGCGTCGCGGCGGAGCAAAATTTCCGGAGAAGGTTCCGCAGGCGTGATTGTATGGACAATCTCAACGTCTTTCATGTCGAGAAATTTTTTTCACCACGCGGAACTGATGCCCGTATAATCCCAGAGTAAAACTTTTTGCATTGCGTGTCCCCCAAAAAATTTACAGCCCGATTTCCGCGTCGGTCAGGTAGCAGGACGGGTCACTTGCCCAAAAATCGCCCGTGACAGCTTCGGCGCGCGTGCGGAAATTTCCGTTGCAACTGTCCAAAAATTTACAGCGTGCGCAACGTCCCGTCAAGAGCGGTTTGCGATTTTTAAGTCCCGCCAAAATCGGATTGCTCGTGTCAGTCCAGATGTCGCCGAATTTCCGTTCGCGGACGTTGCCGAACGTGTGATGTTGCGTGAATTGGTCGGGGTGCACGTAACCGAGCGGGTCGACTTCGCCGAAGGCAATGCCCGAACGATTTCCGCCATTCATGCCGATAAATTTGCGAATCTGCGCGGCTGTGGAGTCGTCGCCGTCGGCAAGAGCCTTGAGATACATGTAGACGCCGTCGCAGTGATTGTCGACAGTCAAAATTTCCTTGGCAAGTCCGCGTGCGGCAAAGTCTTTCGTGCGGCGAATAATCGTGTTCATTGCCTGACGCGACTCCGCGGGCGTAACGTCCTCGTCGAGCATTTGACTGCCGCGACCGCTGTAAACCAGATGATAAAAGCACACTCGGTTAATCTGCTCCGCCTCAATGAAGTCAAAAATTTTGTCGAGCTCCTCAAAGTTGTGGCGGTTAATCGTGAATCGAAGTCCGACGCGTTGACCGACGGCGACGCAATTTTCGATGCCGCGCATTGCAAGCTTGAAGGCACCTTCGACGCCGCGAAACTTGTCGTTGACCGCCTGCAGACCGTCAAGCGAAATTCCGACGTAGCCGACGCCGATTGACTTAATCCGTTGCGCGACTTCGCGGGTAATTAGCGTGCCGTTGGTCGAGAGCGTCGGGCGAACATTTTTTTCGGCGGCGTAGGCGGCAAGCTCGAAGAAGTCTTCGCGAATCAACGGCTCCCCGCCCGAAAATAACAGCACCGGAACTTTGAATTCGGCAAGGTCGTCGATAAAACGCTTAGCTTCGGCGGTGGACAGTTCGTCGCGATATTTGCGGGCGTCGGAATTCATGTAGCAGTGTCGGCATTTCAAGTTGCAGGTGCGCGTCGAATTCCATACGACGACGGGACCGAGACCTTCAGCCGCGCCGTTCCGCATGCGATGAGCGTCCTTTGTGTAGCGCAGGGTGTCTCCGAAATAATTTTCAGCAAAAAGCAATTTCGTCACGCTGATCATAAAAATTTCCTCCGTGGCTCACAAAACCTTGTAGGTCAACGCGGTGTTGCCGATTAAAATTTTGTCGCCGTCCATGAGTTCGCGGCGGCTGACGGGCTTGTCGTTCACGAAGGTGCCGTTCAAACTGCCCGCGTCGTAAAGCACGTGGCGATGGCGTTCGTAAGCGATATACGCGTGAATTCGGGAAGCGTTTTCGTCGTCAAGAACAAAATCGTTGGACTTCCTGCGCCCAAGATAAATTTGCCGTTCGCCGAGGACAACTTCCTGCCGCGTCAGGTCGCTGATAACCGCAAGGTCGTATTCAATCTTGCGCGACGGAGCAGTTCGCATCGTCTCGACGATTTTTTTCTTGTCGGCAACGATTGTATCGTCGTCGTCGGTTGAGCGGCGATTTTCAATCAGCGTGTGCGACAGCACGTCGTTTTCCAAATCAATCGTATCGTCGTCGGGCGCGGGCTTGTCGACGTAATTCGCGACAATGACAATGGCGTCGTCGCCGGCGGACATCTTTTCAATCCGAACGGTAAGCTCGCCGTCCATGAAACAATTTTCGCGGATAATCTTGCGCTCAACGGTCTCATGCAGTTCCTTAATCAGCCGCGCCGCGCTAAGCCGGTGACAATCCTCCTCGCAAAGGTAAATCGTGTAAGCATTGGGCACAAGGTTGCCGTCGGACTTTTGCTTGACGACTTCGCGTTCAAGTGCCTTGATTAAATCGTTCGGCGTAATTTCTCCGCGCCGCTGAAACAGATTCGCGATTTGCCCGCTTATGACGTTTGCCAACTTCAACTGCCGTCGCCTCCTTGAGTTTTGGGCAATTATATCACAGCGCAAAAAAAATGCTCCCCGACGTTGAATCGGGCAGCACTTTTTTTACGGTCGGAAATTGTTCAGACCAGCTCAATCAAAACCATTGGTGCGGCGTCTCCGCGACGCGGCGCAAGTTTCAAAATTCTGGTGTAGCCGCCCGCGCGTTCTTTGTATTTGTCGGGCAACTCCTCGAAAATTTTATGTACAACGTCGACATTCGCGACGAGATTTATTGCTTGACGGCGTGCGCTAAGGTCTCCGCGCTTTGCGAGCGTGATGACCTTGTCGGCGAATTTGCGCAACTCTTTGGCGCGAGCTTCCGTCGTCTCAATGCGTTCGTGTTCAAAAAACGCGCTAAGCAAACTTTTGAACATCGCCTTACGTGCGCCGCTGTTTCTGCCGAGTTTTCTGTAGCTCATGGAAATTCCTCCTTCCCGCGAAAATTATTCGTCCAGCAAAAAGTTTATGTTGCCTGTGTTCGGCGACGGCTTGAACGATACGCCGAGCTGATCCATTGTGTGCTTAATTTCCTCAAACGACTTGCGACCGAGATTGCGAACTTTCATCATCTCTTCTTCGGTTTTGTCGGCAAGGTCGGCGACAATATGAATTCCCGCGCGTTTAAGGCAGTTCGTCGAGCGCACGGACAATTCGAGCTCTTCAATCGGTTTGGCAAGATTTTTGTCGAGCGTCATTGCAACTTCGTCTTCGGGCTTATCGTCGTCGGAGTCGCCGTCGTTCGCAAGATCTTCCATTGCGATACTGTCCATGCTCTGGAAAAGTTTCATGTGCGCGATTAGAACTGACGCCGCCTTCGCGACAGCCTCTTCCGGGCGAAGCGTGCCGTTCGTCCAAACCTCAAGCGTCAACTTGTCGAAGTCCATTTCGTTTCCGACGCGCGTATCTTCGACGTTGAAATTGACGCGCAACACGGGCGAGTAAATCGAATCAATCGGGATTGTGCCGATAATGTCGTCGGGACTTTTATTTTTTTCCGCCTGATCGTAGCCGCGTCCGCTGCGTGCCGACATTTCGATTCGGAGCTTAGCAGTTTCGTTGAGCCACGCGATATGCAGGTCGGGATTGACAACCTCGATGCTTGGGTCGCACTCGATGTCGGCGGCAGTGACTTCTCTGCGTCCGCCGCTGTGACCGCCGTTTTTGAGCTCTTCCTCCACGTCGACATCAATGCGCAACGTGTAAGTTTGCGGCGGAATTGTGGCGACTTGCGCGAACGGTTGCAACGGCTGATTTTTGTCGTCCTCGATTTTAAGGCACAGTTCCTTGATGTTGAGCACGATATTGGTAACGTCCTCGTACACGCCGGGAATTGTGGAGAACTCGTGAAGTACGCCGTCAATCCTAATCGACGTGACAGCCGCGCCGTCCAATGACGACAAGAGCATTCTGCGCAAGCTGTTGCCGATTGTGGTGCCGTAGCCGCGTCCGAGCGGTTCGCAGACGAATTTTCCGTAGCAACCGTCCTCGCTGACTTCGACCATTTCAATTTTCGGCGGGCGTTGAGATTCGTTTCTATCGATGTCGGTATTCAAATAATCCGCTCCTTTCACAGAAAAAAATTCTCTGTCGGAACTCACAAATTATCTTGAATACAACTCGATGATGGACTGTTCGTTGACGGGAATGTCGCTGATGTCTTCGCGGGTGGGGAAGCGCGTGACGGTGCCTTTAAGATTCGCCTGATTGGAGTCGATCCACGGCGGCGCGCTAAGGGCGTTGTTGACTTCCTTAATCATCTTGAAAATTTCTTTGGACTGACTTTTTTCGCAGACTTCGACGACGTCGCCGACTTTGACGAGCGCGGACGGAATGTCGACGCGCTTACCGTTCACGGTGATATGTCCGTGGCGAACGAATTGCCGAGCTTGGCGACGAGTGTTCGCGAAGCCCATGCGGAAGACGACGTTATCAATGCGCCGCTCAAGCAGGACAAGCAGATTTTCGCCGGTGACGCCGGGCATCTGCTTAGCCTTTTCGTAGTAGTTGCGGAATTGACGTTCAAGCACGCCGTAGATAAATTTCGCCTTCTGTTTCTCTTTAAGCTGGAGCCCGTACTCGCTGACTTTGCGACCCATGCGTTGCTGACCCTGATGTTTCTTTTCGTTGACTTTGCGGGAGCGACCGATAACCGCCTGTTCAATTCCGAGTGCGCGGCAGCGTTTTAATGCGGGTGTTCTGTCGATTGCCATATTTGCACCTCCGATTAGACTCTGCGACGTTTTGGCGGACGGCAGCCGTTGTGGGGAATGGGCGTCACGTCTTTAATCATGTTGACTTCGAGACCCGTTGCCTGAAGCGAACGAATTGCCGCCTCACGACCCGCGCCGGGACCTTTGACGTAAACTTCGATTTGTTTCAAGCCGTGTTCCATAGCCGCTTTTGCCGCGACTTCGGCAGCCATCTGCGCGGCGAAGGGAGTAGACTTGCGCGAGCCGCGAAAGCCCAAGCCGCCCGCCGACGCCCATGAAATTGCGTTGCCGCTTTTGTCGGTGAGCGTGACAATCGTATTGTTAAACGTGGAGCTTATGTGCGCCACGCCGTATTCGATATTCTTGCGGACTTTCTTTTTGGCGCGGACTGTTCTTTTTGTTGCCACCTGTCGTAACCTCCTTTAGGTTAGTCTTTCTTCTTGCCGCCTTGGACGAGCTTTTTGGGACCCTTGCGAGTCCGAGCGTTGTTTTTGGTGTTTTGTCCACGAACGGGCAAGCCGAGACGGTGACGGCGTCCGCGATAACAGCCAATATCAATGAGTCGCTTGATGTCCATCTGAATGTCGCGGCGAAGGTCGCCCTCCACAACGAAATTGTGATCGATGGCATCACGAAGTTTGACAACCTCGTCATCCGTGAGATCTTTTGTACGGGTGTCGGGATTGATGCCCGTCATTGCGAGAATTTTCTGCGACGTGGGCAACCCGATTCCAAAAATGTACGTAAGAGCATATTCGATTCTCTTGTCACGTGGCAAATCTACACCGGCTATACGTGCCATAATTGTTTCACCTCCTTAGCCTTGACGCTGTTTGTGCTTGGGATTTTCGCATATAACCATAACGCGCCCTTTGCGCTTGATGATTTTGCATTTGTCGCACATCTTTTTGACTGACGGTCTGACTTTCATGTTGACCCGCCTCCTTATGCTGTGTGTTCACTTGAAACGGTAGGTTATTCTGCCACGGGACAAGTCGTAGGGTGTGAGCTCGATTGTGACTTTGTCGCCGGGAAGGATTCGGATAAAGTTCATGCGGATTTTGCCCGAAACGTGCGCCAGAACTTTGTGACCGTTTTCCAGCTCGACTTGAAACATCGCGTTGGGAAGTGCCTCCAAAACTCTGCCTTCGACTTCGATAACGTCTTGCTTTGACATACTTTCGCCTCCGCTTATTGCACCGAGGTCAAGACGTTAAGGAGATCTTCGGTGACTTTGTCGATTGATTGAGTGCCGTCAATTTCAACGTAGACGCCCGCCGCCTTGTAGTAATCGATAAGCGGGCGCGTGGACGCCTCGTAGACACTCAAGCGATTTTTCATGGTGTCGGCATTGTCGTCGGCACGCTGATAAAGTTCTCCGCCGCAATCCGTGCAAACACCGTCGACTTTGGGCGGGTGGAATTTCACGTGATACGTCGCGCCGCATTGTCTGCAGATTCGCCGTCCGACCGCACGTTCAATCAAATCCTCTGCGGGAACGTGAATATTCGGCACGCAGGAAATTTTTTTGCCGAGCCCGTCGAGAATTTTTGCAAGGGCATCCGCCTGTTCAACCGTGCGCGGGAAGCCGTCCAAGATAAAACCGTTGGCGCAGTCGTCCTTGCCGAGCCGTTCGCGGACGATGCCGATCGTCACTTCGTCGGGGACGAGTTTGCCCGCGTCCATGAAAGATTTCGCCTGTTTGCCGAGCGCGGTGCCGTCTTTGACTGCGGCGCGGAACATGTCGCCCGTCGAGATTTGCGGGATTGAAAATTTTTTTGCCAGTTTAGCCGCCTGCGTGCCCTTACCGGCTCCGGGGGCTCCAAGCATAATCAACTGCATTACTAATCACCTCATGAAGCCTTCGTAGTGGCGCATAACGACCATTGCTTCGATTTGTTTCATTGTGTGCAACGCGACACTTACGACAATCAACAGTGCCGTGCCGCCGAAATAGACGCCTTGAATGTGAGTTGCTCCGCCGATTAAATTCGGCAACACCGCGATAAACGCCAGATACACCGAGCCCGCCGTAACCAGCCGCGTAAGCACGAAGTCCACGTAATCTTCCGTCGGCTGACCTGGTCTTATGCCGGGGACGAACGCGCCGTATTTCTTGAGGTTGTCCGCCATGTCGTGGATTTTGACCGTGACCGCCGTGTAGAAGAACGTGAAGAAAATTATCAGCACGACGTAGATTGACGTTTGCAACGGCGTGCCCCACTGCAGATGCGCCGCCAACTTTTGGATTGTCGGGTTGTCAATGAATTGGACGACCGTTATCGGGAACATCAGCACGCTCGACGCGAAGATTATCGGGATAACGCCGGCGGGATTGACCTTCAGCGGCAAGTGGCTTTGATGTCCGCCGTAAGCCCGTGCTCCGACGACGCGCTTTGCGTAGGTTATCGGGATTCGACGTTGCGCCGCCTCCACGTAGATGACGAACACGATCATTGCCAACGCGATTGCCGCGAACAGTACGACGCTGAAATAGTTTATCGTGCCCGCCTGAACGTATTGGTAAATCGTTGCAATGTTTTTCGGCAGAGCCGCGACAATTCCTGCAAAGATTATCAAAGAAATTCCGTTGCCGACACCCTGCGCCGTAATTTGTTCGCCAATCCACATCAGAAGCGTCGTGCCCGCCGTCAACGTTATCGCGATTATCAAGATGTTCACGGGATTCGGATTGAGCACCGCCGCTTTGAGCCCGATTGACATTCCGACTGCCTGAAGGAACGCCAACACGACCGTAAGCTTGCGAGTGACGCGCGTAGTTTTTTTGTGACCTTCCGCGCCCTCTTTCGACCATTGCTCAAGCGTGGGGACGACGACCGTCAACAACTGCATGATGATTGCCGCGTTGATGTACGGCGTTATCGACATTGCAAAGATCGAAAACTTACTGAACGCGCCGCCGCTGAACAAATCCAACAATCCGAATAAACTCCCGTTGTTGAACAGCTGTTCAATCGCCGTCGGGTCAACGCCCGGCACGGGAATATGCGTCCCCATGCGGAACACCGCGAACATTACCAGCGTAAAGATGATTCGTTGCCTAAGCTCGGGTATCTTGAAGATGTTTGACAGAGCCGACAGCACTTTAAATCACCTCGGCGGAGCCGCCTGCCGCCTCAATCTTGGAAATGGCGGACTTCGTGAAGCCCTGCGCTTTGACGTTCAATTTCTTGGTAAGTTCGCCGTCGCCCAAAATTCTGACGCCGTCGCGGACGTTCTTGAGAATACCTGCCTCGACCAATGCGACCGCGTCGACCGTCGTATCGTCGTCAAAGATGTTGAGCGTGGCGACGTTGACTTCGGCATATTCCTTACGCCAAATGTTTTTGAATCCGCGTTTCGGCAACCGACGGTAAATCGGCATCTGCCCGCCTTCAAAGCCGGGACGAACGCCGCCGCCCGAACGGGACTTTTGACCTTTATGACCGCGACCCGACGTTTTGCCGCAACCGCTGCCTGTGCCGCGCCCGACGCGTGTTTTGTCCTTGCGGGCACCGTCTGCGGGTTTGAGTTCGTGCAATTTCATAGCCAAACCTCCTTCCGATTAGTTCTTCGCGATGGAAACTTTTTCTGCCGAGTCTTCGACTTCCTCGACCGTAACGAGATGTTCGACCTTGTGAATTTGTCCGCGAATTGTCGGCGAGTCGGGCAGAATCGAAAAGGAATTCAGCTTGCGCAGTCCGAGCGAACGGACGGTTTTGCGCTGTGTTTCGGGACGACCGATGAGACTTCTGACCAACGTTATTTTCAATTTAGCCACGTGTCGACCCTCCTTAGTTAAAAAGCTCCGCAACGGTTTTGCCGCGCAGTTCAGCGACGACTTCGGCACGCTTGAGCATTTTGAGACCTTCGAGCGTGGCGCGAACCATGTTGTTCGGATTGGACGAGCCGAGCGATTTCGTCAAGATGTCGTGAACGCCCGCGAGCTCAAGGACTGCACGTGCGGGACCGCCCGCGATAACGCCGGTACCTTTGGAGGCGGGGCGCAACATTACTCTGCCCGCGCCGAAAATTCCGACGACTCCGTGCGGAATGGAACGTTCTTTGAGCGCGACCTCAATCAAATTTTTCTTGGCATCGTCGACGCCCTTGCGAATGGCTTCGGGAACTTCAGCCGCCTTGCCGAGTCCGACGCCGACTTTGCCGTTGCGATTGCCGACGACGACGAGCGCGCTGAATGAAAATCTGCGACCGCCTTTGACGACCTTGGCGACACGATTTATAAAGACAACCTTCTCCTCGAATTCGGGAGTTTCAGTTTCAGTTCGGGGCATTAATTAAACCTCCTCTGCTCAGAATTTCAGACCGCCCTCACGAGCAGCCTGCGCCAGAGCCGCGACGCGTCCGTGATAGATGTAGCCGCCGCGATCAAAGACGACTTCGGTGATGCCGCGTTCGAGAGCTTTTTTGGCGATAGCCGCGCCGACAGCCTTAGCCGCCGCGATGTTGCCGCCTTTGCCGTCGAAGCCCTTTTCGACAGAGCTTGCCGCCGCGAGCGTAATGCCTTTGTCGTCGTCAATGATTTGTGCGTAAATGTGCGCGAGACTGCGGAACACATTCAGGCGCGGACGTTCAGCCGTGCCCGCGACGTGATTGCGAACGCGCAGATGTCGTTTCTGACGCAATTTATTTTTGTCAGGTTTCAGAAGCACTGCGACTTCCTCCTTTTAGAAATTAGCTGCGGATGTCTTGCGTATCTTCCGCGATGATTTCAATTTCGTTGCCTTCGGGGTCGACGACAACAGCCTCGTAGTAGCCGTCGCCGGTAGTACGTGCGCCGCTGACAACGATAACGCCGTCGGCGTCGAATTTTTTCATCATGTCGTCAACGTCTTTACGGTCGCCGACGCAAATGGCAATGTGGTGATAGCCCGTGCGATAGCGAACTTTGTCGGGATTGACGGAGCTGTTGCGCGTCATAATTTCGAGACGCGAGCCGTCGTCGAACTTGAGGAAGTAATTGCTGAAATCGTTGCGGAAGTTGGTGTACTTGGAGCCTGCCTTGGCGTTGAAGTATTTGACGAAGAAATCTTTCTCCGCCTCCAAATCATTGACATACATGGCAACGTGTTCAATTTTCATGGTAGTTACCTCCGTTCAGTCAATTAACATTGCCCGCAAGAAGTTCAATTTCGTTGCCTTCGGGGTCGGTAACGATGCTGGCGTAGTAGCCGTCGCCCGTGGTACGTGGTGCGGCGACGACAAAAAATCCGTCGTCCTCGATTTTTGCGGTGAGTTCGTCGACATCTTTTTTGCCGCCGACATTCAACGCGACGTGATGATAACCGGAACGATACTTAGCTTTCTTGGGGTCGATCATTGTGGAGCGGTGCATAATTTCAAAACGCGAGCCGTTGTCGAATACGAGGAAATAACTGCTGAAGTCTTGGCGGAAGTTGGTGTACTTTTCGCTGGGCTTCGCGCCGAAATATTTGACGAAGAAATTTTTAACGACTTCGAGATTGTTGACGTAGATGGCAACGTGTTCGATGTTCATGATTATGCCTCCGAATTACTTCTTGCCCTTCGCACCGGCTTTACCTTCTTTGCGGCGGATGTGTTCGCCTGCGTATTTGATGCCTTTGCCTTTGTAGGGTTCAGGTTCACGCCAACCGCGAATATTTGCGGCGACTGCGCCGACGAGTTCCTTATCGATGCCGTGGACCGAAATTGTCGTGGCAGTGGGAGCCTCAAAGCTGATACCTTTGGGCGGCACGATAACGACGGGGTGCGAATATCCGAGCGACAGGTTTAAGTTGTTGCCCTGTTTGGCGGCACGATAACCGACGCCCGCAATTTCAAGATTTTTTGTGAAGCCTTGGGTGACGCCGACGACCATATTGTTGATAAGGGTGCGGCTCAACCCGTGCAAACTTCTGTGCGTTTTATCGTCCGAGGGGCGCGCCACCGTGAGAACGCCGTCCTCAATGGTTATTTTCATTTCCGTGGAGATCTTGCGGGACAATTCGCCCTTGGGACCTTTGACATGCACCAGATTATCATCGCCGACAGAGACGGTGACGCCGGCGGGAATGTGTATCGGTGCTCTTCCGATTCGAGACATGTTGGCACCTCCGTTACCAGACGTAAGCGATGACTTCGCCGCCGAGACCCGCTTTGCGAGCCTGTTTGTCGCTCATAATACCTTGAGACGTGGAAATAATGGCGATACCGAGACCGCCGAGCACGCGGGGAAGATCTTTGCGCTTGGTGTATTGACGGAGACCGGGTCTGGAGATGCGCTTAATGCCCGTGATGACTTTTTCGCGTTCGGGACCGTATTTGAGCTTGACGGTAAGAACGCCCTGCTTGTTGTCCTCGGCGAAGCTGTAGTCTTTGATGTAGCCTTCGCGCTTGAGCACGTCGGCAATCGCGACTTTGATCTTGGAGCCGGGAATTTCCACCTTTTCGTGGTAGACGGAATTAGCATTGCGAATGCGCGTGAGCATATCCGCAATAGGATCAGTCATTGCCATAGGGAACCGATATCCTCCTTTCGATTAGTTACCAGCTGGATTTCGTGATGCCGGGAATGTCTCCGGCGTAGGAATGGACGCGGAAGCAGATACGGCACATTTCAAATTTGCGGATGTAGCCGTGGGGTCTGCCGCAGATTTTGCAACGATTATATTTGCGGGTCGAGAACTTGGGAGGTTTGCTCCATTTTTCGATTAAAGCTTTTTTAGCCATTTGATAATCACATCCTTAAGCGTTTGCGAACGGCATACCCATGAGCGCGAGGAATTCGCGAGCCTCTTCGTCGGTGCGAGCGGTTGTGACGACGATGATGTCCATGCCGCGAATCTTGTCGATTTTATCGTAGTCGATTTCGGGGAAGATGAGCTGTTCCTTGACGCCGAGAGCGTAGTTGCCGCGTCCGTCGAAGCTGTTGCGATTGACGCCGCGGAAGTCACGGACACGCGGAAGTGCAACGTTCATGAACTTATCGAGGAACTCATACATACGACGCCCGCGCAGAGTGACTTTGCAACCGATTGGCATACCTGCGCGAAGTTTCCATGCGGCAAGGGATTTGCGGGCGCGCGTGATGACGGGCTTTTGTCCCGCAATGGCGGTCAAATCGGTTACGGCTGATTCGAGTGCCTTCGCGTTGCCGACGGCGTCACCGCACGCCATGTTGATAACGATTTTTTCGAGCTTCGGAACCTGCATGACGTTCTTGTAGGAAAATTTTTGCGTCAAAGCGGGAACGACCTCGGTCTTGTATTTATCGAGCAATCTTGACATAAAATCACCTCCTTATCGTGCTTGATCGACGACCTCGCCGCAATGTTTGCAGACGCGGGCGTTTTTGCCGGCAACGACCTTGTGAGCAATGCGCGTGGGCTTGTTGCAGGCGGGGCAGACGACTTGAACTTTGCAGGCGTGCAAGGGCATTTCCTTGGTAATGATGCCGCCGTTGGGAACTTTGAGACTGGGCTTGCTGTGACGTTTGACTTTGTTGATGCCTTCGACGACGACTTTGCCTTTGTCGGGCATGGAGCTGATAACTTTGCCCTGCTTGCCCTTGTCTTTGCCGCTAAGCACGACGACGGTATCGCCCTTCTTGACGTGAAGTTTAACGAGAGACAACTCGGCACCTCCTTTCGATTAGAGCACTTCGGGCGCGAGAGAAATAATTTTCATGAAATTTTTTTCGCGCAGTTCGCGGGCGACGGGTCCGAAAATACGCGTGCCGCGCGGAGTAAGATCGTCCTTGATTATGACGGCGGCGTTCTCGTCGAAACGAATGTAGGAGCCGTCGGGACGGCGCAAACCTTTTTTGGAGCGGACGACGACAGCTTTGACGACGTCGCCCTTTTTGACTTGACCGCCGGGCGTGGCAGTTTTGACGGAGGCAACGATAATGTCGCCGATGTTTGCATAGCGACGGAACGAGCCGCCGAGCACGCGAATGCACATAATTTCCTTGGCACCGGTGTTATCGCCGACGTTCAATCTGCTTTGTTGCTGAATCACGTTGTGACCTCCTTACTTGGCTTTTTCGACGATTTTGACGAGCCGCCAACGTTTTTCCTTGGACAGCGGACGCGTCTCCATAATTGACACGCGGTCGCCGATATGAGCTTCGTTATTTTCGTCGTGCGCCTTGAATTTGACGGTGCGTTTGACGGCTTTTTTGTAAAGTTTGTGCTGAACGAGTTCTTCAATCGCGACGACGATGGTCTTTTCCATTTTGTCGCTGACGACCTTGCCGACGCGCACTTTACGTTCGTTGCGTTTAGTTTGTTCGCTCACGTTATCGCCTCCCCGATTCGGATTGGATGGTTTTAATTTGCGCGATGGAGCGTTTCACTTGGCGAATGCGCATGGGATTTTCCAGCTGACCGGTTGCGTGCTGAAAGCGGAGGTTGAAAAGTTCTTCTTTGAGCGATTTGATTTTCTCGACCTGTTCGTCGGCGGACATGTCGCGAATTTCCTTAACCTTCATGAGCTTCACCGCCTTCTTTAGCGTCGGATTGAGCTTGAGCCTCTTGAGCCGCGTGTTCCTGTTCGTAAGCGGCGTGAGCAGCCTTCTTGGCGTCGGCAAGCGTTTCGTTCACGACGGGAACATAAACGTCGCCCTGATGATCGCTGACGATGAATTTCGTCTTGATAGGGAGTTTGTGACCCGCAAGACGCATTGCTTCCGCCGCAATTTCTTTCGGGACGCCTGCCATTTCAAACAGCACGCGACCGGGCTTGACGACGGCAACCCAGTATTCGGGCGAGCCTTTGCCGCTACCCATGCGCGTTTCGGCGGGCTTTGCAGTGACGGGCTTGTCGGGGAAAATTTTTATCCAGACTTGACCGCCGCGCCGAATGTAACGTGTCATTGCGATACGCGCCGCCTCAATCTGACGGTTTGTTATCCACGCGGGCTCCAGCGCAATTAAGCCGTATTGCCCGTGAGCGATTGTGTTGCCGCGATTGGCTTTGCCCTTCATGCGACCGCGAAATTGTTTGCGGTATTTCGTCCTCTTCGGAATCAACATTACGCGTCACTCCCTTCAGCTTGGCGGACGGTTTTGTCCTTTTTGTCGGGGAGAATTTCGCCTTT
>JADEZP010000048.1 GCA_015206805.1 Quinella sp. 1Q7
TTGGCGAAATACATTATAAAATCCCGACGACTGCAAAATATCACGATTTAGGAAGGCGATTTTATGTTTGACAGAGGCATCACCAATGAGCAATTCAATTCGCACCTTGAGACGATTGCGAAATTGATCGAGGCGAAAGCAAAAACCGTCGCCGACGCCGCGCAGATTGTCCGCGACGCAAAAATCGACACCGCCAAGGAAGAACACATCAACGCGGCTTTGAATTTCGCGGCGGATAATTTGGCTCTGCCGGAAGTTCGCGTCGAACGGAGTAATCAGCAATGATGCGGGGGATTCGCGGCGCAACGACCGTCGAGGAAAATTCGCGGGAAAAAATTTGGCGGACGGCACGACATCTCGTCACACAAATTTTGTCGCAAAACGAACTGCACGCGGAAGACATCGGCGCGATAATTTTTTCCACGACCGAGGACATCACCGCGGCGTTTCCAAGCTCAGCAATCCGTCAGTTGCCCGCGCTGAAATTTATTCCGCTGTTCGACACCACAGAGCCCGCCGTCGAAGGTTCGTTGCCGCTTTGTATTCGCGTTCTGGTTCTGGCGGACATAGACAAAAAACAAACCGACGTTCGCCACATTTACCTCGGCGGCGCAAAAAATCTCCGTCCCGATTTAATTCGGTCGTAACTTGCAAAGCAAACAAACTGTTCCGCCGTTTTCAAAGCGGCCGCCCAGATTTAATTCAAGCGTAAAAATTTTGGGAGGTTTTAACATGGCTTATCTCGGCGAAGAATTCAAAAAGCTCGGTTTCGGGCTGATGAGACTGCCGCGCCTGGACGACGAGACCATTGACCTTGAGCAAGTCAAACAAATGGTCGATCTGTTCTTGGCAAAAGGCTTTACCTACTTCGACACGGCGTGGGCTTATCCCGGCAGTGAGGACGCCATTCGTCAAGCACTGGTCGAACGCCATCCCCGCGACAAGTTCACATTGGCAACGAAGAACGCCGCTTGGATTAACTGCAAGACGCGCGACGACGCCATTGCGCAATTTGAAACGTCGCTCAAGCAGACCGGCGCGGGCTACTTCGACTTCTACCTGTTGCACAATTTGGGCGAGGGGCGCACGCACTTTTTCGACGACTTCAAGATGTGGGATTTCGTCGCCGAAAAGAAACGCGAGGGGCTGATTAAGCACGTGGGCTTCTCGTTCCATTCCACGCCCGAAGAGCTAGAAGAAATTTTGACGGCGCACCCTGAGGCCGAATTCGTGCAACTTCAGATTAATTACGCGGACTGGGAAAATCCCGCAATTCAGTCGCGCGGCTGTTATGAGGTCGCGCGTCGCCACGGCAAGCCGATTGTCATCATGGAGCCGATTAAAGGCGGTTCGTTGGCAAACCCGCCCGAACAGGTCGCCAATGTCTTCAAAGCCGCCAATCCCGATGCGTCCCTTGCATCATGGGCGATTCGCTTTGCCGCAAGTCTTGACGGGATTATCGCCGTGCTTAGCGGTATGTCGACGCTTGAACAAATGCAGGACAATGTTTCTTACATGGAAAATTTCAAGCGGCTTGACGATTCGGAACGTGCCACAGTCGAGGAGGCGCGCAAAGTTCTGGCAAGCCTGCCGATTATCCCCTGCACGACCTGCAACTACTGCGCGAAGGTTTGTCCGCGAAATATCGGTATCAGCGGCTCTTTCACGGCTTACAATGTCTGGTCGCTGTACAAAGACATGAAGTTTGCCGCCAATCAGTACCACTGGCTTGTTGCCATGCACGACAAGAATAACGCGGGGCAGTGTATCAAGTGCGGTGCCTGTGAGCGCGTTTGTCCGCAACACATTCCGATTCGCGCCGAACTTGTCAAAGTTGCTAAAGCTTTCGGTAAATAAAAAAATCGACGACATCAGCCGCCGATTGACACGGGGACAGAGTTTAACGCTCTGTTCCCAATTTTTTTACAGTTCTTTGAGCAACAGATACAAAAAGAACGGTGCGCCGAGCATTGCCATTAAAATGCCGACGGGCAACTCTGCGGGGGCAAAAGCTGTTCGGGCAACCGTGTCGCTTATCGTGACGACCGCCGCGCCCAAAAATGCCGCACTTGGCAATAACAGCCGATAATCCGAGCCGACAATCAGCCGCGCCGTGTGAGGGACAATCAGCCCGACGAAACCCAATAAGCCGACGACACAAACCGCCGATGCCGCCAAAAGTGCTGCCGTCACCGTCAAGACCGTGCGCACGAAATTGACACGCAGTCCTAAGCCCGTTGCCACTTCATCGCCGAGCTGCAGGACGTTCAAATGCCGCGCCGCCAAAAATGTTGCAAGTGTTCCCGCGATTGAGTAAGGCAGTAAAATTTCCACGTGCTGCCAACTTCGCGCCGATAAGCCGCCGACCATCCACATCAATGCGCCGTGAACTTTGTCGCCCGCGAAAATCAGCAGTGCCGAAATTCCTGCGCCGAGGAATGCGCTGACTGCCACGCCCGCCAAAATCACGCGAATCGGTCTTATGCCGTCCTTCCACGCCAAAAGGTAAATCAGCGTCGCCGCAAGCATTGCCCCGACAAATGCCGCAGGTGTCATCAATGCTCCCGCGTCGTCGACGACCATCATCACGAAAATCCCGAACAGTCCCGCGCCCGACGATATGCCGATTATGTGCGGGTCTGCCAGCGGATTTTTCATGACCGCCTGCAAAATCGCGCCCGATAACGACAAATTCACGCCGACCAATGCGACGATTGTTCGCGGCAAGCGGATGTTCAGCAGGATTTGTCGCCGCGTCTCGTCAAGTGTTCCGCCGCCGAAAAATTCCGTGGCGACCTGCGCGGGCGATATGTCCACCGAACCGTTAATCAAGCTAAAAAAAAATCCCGCGACCGCAGCCGCGAAGATTAAGAAAATTTTTATCGTCTTCATGTCAAAACAGCTCACTCGGAAAAATTCAGCGCGGCTTTGCAAAAATCATGCGTCCCGCCGACGTTTGCAACGCGCTGGTGACCTCAACGGAAATTGTGCGGCTCAAGTAGCGGTGCCCGTTCTCAATGACGATCATCGTGCCGTCGTCAAGATACGCGACGCCCTGACCGGGCTCCTTGCCGTCTTTGACGACCTGAACGCGCATTGTTTCGCCGGGAATGACGACGGGCTTAACGGCGTTCGACAAGTCGTTGATGTTGAGCACGGCGACGCCGCGAAGTTGCGCGACTTTATTCAAGTTAAAGTCGTTGGTGATGATTTTTCCGCCGAGCTTTTGCGCAAGCCGCACAAGTTTGGAGTCGACCTCCTGAATGTCGTCGAAGTCAACGTTCATGATCTCGACCTCAAGGCGCGAATCCGTGCGAATTTTCTGCAGAACGTCAAGCCCGCGCCGTCCGCGAACGCGCCGCAACGTGTCGGACGAATCCGCGATATGTTGCAGTTCCTCCAGCACGAACACGGGGATTAACAGCGTGCCTTCCAAAAAGCCCGTCTTGCAGATGTCGGCAATGCGCCCGTCAATGATGACGTTCGTGTCGAGCAGCTTATAATTTTTGTCGCGATGTTCCTGCAGTTTGACGAGATTGACCTTGGCTTTTTCGACGGGCGGCGCAACTTCAGCGGCGGGAGTTTCGGCGGGCTTAGCATCCGCAACGGCTGAAGTGTCCTTGGCGATTTCGCGGCTGTGCAAAACGTCCTTAATCGCGTTGGGAATGAAGTCGAACAGTCCCGCGAGCTCCTTGCGCTTTTTGATTGTGATACGAATGCCCAGATAGCCGATAACGATGCTGAAAATTATCGAAATGTAGTCGCCGACGATTGGTATGCGGGCGAATGCGTTGCCCAATAAATTCGCAATGATAAGTCCGACTGCCAACCCGACTGCACCTGCGATAACGTCGTTGATTGGCATTTTGCTTAGCTGTTTTTCGACGAATGATGTAAAAGTCCTTAGCTTGTCAATGAAGTACGGCGACACAATCCAGCCGCCGAGTCCGCCGGCAATCGCTCCGCTCAAGATACACACGAGGCTTGCCAGCGTGAGCTTGAAGATGCCCGTTTCCGTTTGAAAGAATTCCAGATTGATGTACGTAAGCAACAGCGGACTTGCCAAGCGCAGAATCGCGCCGCCCGCTATCGCGCACGTCAGCGTGATGAGAAACCGTATTGCTTTATCAAGCATAAACCTCACCTCCATTTGAGTTTGCGGCAAGCGTAGCACAGTTACCTGAATTTTTAATGATTGATATTCCGCGCCGATATGCCGCATAAAAAATATTTCCGCCGCGAGCTTGCCAAGCGCAATGTCGCGCCGCCCGCTATCGAGCACGTCAACGTGATGATATTGATATTCCGCGCCGATATGCCGCATAAAAAAATATCTCCGCCGCGAATGCAACGGAGTTGGATTTTCTTTAGGGAGGGTAATTCGTAATAGGCTGTTTCAACGGTTTGGAAGTCGTGATTTGTTGCCGACGACTGCTTGAGTCCGCCGCGATGACCTCCGCACCGTAAGGGGGGATTGTCGGTCGTTAAATGAATTTATCGAACGCGTAGACGCATGCCAGACCGACCGCCAATGAGCTTGCAAATAGTGCCGTGCTCACCGCAATGACACCGTCGCTGAAGATTTTCTTCATGTTCAACGCCTCCTGTCAATCACGTTTCCAATCCCTTGGAACAATGCGAAGTATAGCACACGCGGAACTTTTGGCAATGCGCAGTCGTTATTGATTCAAGTCGCGTTTGTTATTGTTTGTCGGGCGTTTGATTGTGTTTGACGAAAAAATTCCCGCCGGCTATAATTTTCGCGACAATGAAACTTCACGGAAGGACGGCGATTGATGTGGAAATGGACGTGAAAAAATTTAACCTCGGCGATATGATGCGCAAGATAAAAGACGGCGAATTGCAGTTGCCCGACTTCCAGCGCAGTTGGATTTGGGACGACGACCGAATCATATCGCTGCTTGAAAGCGTGATTCGCGGCTTCCCGATAAATTCGATTATGCTGCTTGAGTGCGACGCGGGCAACGTGAAATTTTCCTACCGACCGATTGAATTGCTCACCGCCGCCGCCGCTCAACCGCAACAGCTGATTTTGGACGGGCAACAGCGTCTTACGTCGCTTTACGGTGCGCTTTACTCCGTCGAGCCCGTCAAAATTTTCAAGGGCAAGAAAACCGAGTGCCTTTATTACGTCGACATGGCGAAGGCGATTTCTGCCGCGAACGGTGCCGACGTTGAGGACTGGATCATTTCCGTGCCGCCGAGCCGCAAACTCAAAGCTAAGGGCGTCAATTGGGATTTGTCCGCGCCCGAAAAAGAATTCGCCGCAGGAATGTTTCCGCTGAACAAAATTTTTTCGGGCAGTCGTCAATGGCTCCGCGCCTACGAAAAATTTCACAACGACAACGTTGCGGGCGACTTCACCGACGCTTTTGCCGAACAGGTCATCGACAAAGTCTGCGCCTACGAAATTATTGCCGTCGTGCTTGCGAAGGGCACGCCGCTTGAGGCAATTTGCAACATCTTTGAGCGCGTGAATAAGCAGGGCTCACCGCTGGACGTGTTCGACTTGTTGACGGCTGTTTTCGCGGCGAAGACCGATTCCGACGGCAAGCCCATTGAACTGCGCAAAGATTGGGACGCCGTGCAAACGGACTTCAAAGACAGCAACATTGCGGCTTTGGCGGAAGTCGATTGCTCGGATTTCATTACGGCGTTGGCACTTTTGGTCAGCTACGAACATTTTCGCGCGGGCAAGATTACTCAAGTCAGTTGCAAGGGCGGCGACATACTCAAGCTTGACTACGGCGACTATCTGAACTTCAAGGGCGACATTATCGGCGGCTTCGCGGAGGCGGGCAAATTTCTGGAGGCTGAAGGCATTACGACGACGAAATATCTGCCTTACAGGTCGCAACTCGTTCCTATGGCGGCGATTTTTGCGGAGCTCAAACTTAGCGGCAAAGATAACGTCGCCAGTCGCAATAAAATTCGGCAGTGGTATTGGTGCGCAGTTTTCAGCGAATCGTACAAAGACGGTCAAGGTGCACGCTACGCCAAAGACATTACGCAGTTCATGGATTGGATTGACAAGCGCAAGGAGCCCGAAATTTTGCGCAAGGCGAACATCGTCGCCAAACGCTTGCTCACGGTCAGAAGCGGCACGTCGGCGGCTTACAAGGGCATGATTTCGCTGATACTCAAGAACGGCGCGCGCGACTTCCTTGCCGGCAAAAACATGGGCACCAGCGCGAATTTCGCCGAGAGTATCGAAATTCATCACATCTTCCCGAAAAAATATTGCGTGGAGCGCGGCTTGCCGAAAGACAAATTCGACAGCATTGCCAATAAAACACTGATTTTGAAGGGCACGAATCGAATTATCGGCAGCAACCCGCCGAGCATTTACCTGCGGACGATTGAGCGCAAAACGGGACTTCCGAGCGCGGAGGTCGATGAAATTTTGGAACGACACTTTATCGACGCCGAACTTTGCCGCGCTGATAATTTCGACGCCTTTGTTGCCGATCGCGCCCGAAAAATTTTCGCCGAGATTGAACAGCTCACGGGGCACAAAGTTATCGGCGAGCCATTCAAATGAGCGTCAACCCGTGAAAAAATTTTTACCCCGTCGAGAAATTTTATTTGCGTCAAGGCGTCGCAGTGTTCGGAAATATTTTCGGCGCGCATTGAAGCCTGATCCTTTTCTTTGGTCATCGCGTCGCAAACGGGATACGTTTCGTCGAGGTGCACGGAAATTCAATCGTCCAGCGACAAAAAAATTCCGCAAGTTCGCTTGAGCCTGCGGAAAAATTTTTTATGGAGAGTTTTACTTGACTGCGTGAATGGCGAACAGCGGCACCGAATCATAAACGCAACGATTATCGCGGTGCACGACGGCTGAAATGTCTTCGTCGAGGCGCACGGAAAAATTCAGCCCCTCCAAAAAGCCCGCGTCCCACATCGGACGGCGGCGCGCACTAATCGGCAAGGCGTCCTTAATCGCGTCGCATTCGGTAAGCATCGCGCTCGTGACTTCGGCTTCGTTGCAGACGTCGGCAGAAAAAATTTTGTCGCCGTAATCCGAATCGAAATTCATCAGCACGCCGCCAACCTTCAGGACGCGTCGCCATTCACGGTAGGCGGTCTTCACGTCGGGCAACGTCCACGTCAAATTTCGCGTGACAACCGCGTCAAAAGTTTCGTCGGGGAAGTCGAGGGCTTGCGCGTTCATTTTGCGGAAGTCGGCAGTAAGTTTGAGTTCGCGCAAATTTTTGTGAGCCTCGTTGAGCATTTTGATCGACATGTCAATTCCCGTGACGCTGTGACCGAGTTTGGACAATATCGCCGCGAAAAATCCCGCGCCCGTGCCCACGTCAAGAATCTTGAGCTTGCCGGCGGGCAAATTTTTTTTGAGCAATGTCCGCCACGCCGCTCCGTCGACGCCGTCAAGTTCAAGCCGCCGCGTCCTGCTGAAATGGGCACTGCGCCCGTCCCAATAATTTTCAATCCGCCGAGTCAATCGCTCCATCAAACTGCCTCCTCCCAAAAATCCGACGCCATCAGTTGCCGCGTGAACGGTGACTTTGCGTCGTCGATTAGTTGTCGCGGTGAGCCGCTGTCGACGATTTGTCCGCCGTGCAAGACGATAACGCGGTCGGCAAGTCGCGGCAACAGTGCAAGGTCGTGCGTTATGAACAGGCAGGCGATGTTGCGTCGGACGCACAAATTTTTTATCAGCGCGACGACTTGAGCTTGAATCGTCACGTCGAGCGCGGAAGTCGCCTCGTCGCAGATTAACAGCTTCGGCGCGACGGAAATTGCCCGCGCAATCGCCGCACGTTGACATTCGCCGCCGCTGACTTCGCGCGGATAACGGTCGACATAAGCGGCAGGCAGTCCGACTTCCGCCAACAGATTTTCGACGCGTCCGCGCAGATTGTCGCCGCCGAGAAAATTTTTAATCGGTTCGGCAATGCTTGCGCCCAAAGTCCTGCGCGGGTCGAAAGAATCTTCGGGCGTCTGAAAAATCATCTGCATATCGCGGTAAAAGTCGTTGCCCGCCGCGTGAGTGATGTCTTCGCCGCAAAGGACGATTTGCCCGCCGTCGCAGTCAATCAGCCGCGCAATGATTCGCGCCAACGTGGATTTGCCGCAACCGCTCAAGCCGACGACTCCGAGACATTCGCCCGCGTCAAGCGTCAAGCTTACGTCGTCAAGCACAAGTTTGTTGCCGAAAAATTTTTTGATGTGCCGCACGTCCAAAATCATAAGTTCGCCGCCTTGATAAGTTCGCGCGTGTAAGGCTGTCGCGGCGTGCGGAAGATTTGCTCACGCGTGCCGAATTCGACGGGATCTCCGTGCCGCAAGATTAAAATTTTGTCCGCCATGCGCCGCGCAATTTTCAAGTCGTGCGTGACCAATACGATTGAAATTTCCAGCCGCCCGCGCAGGTTGAGCAGTTCGCGGACGACGCCGACTTGCGTAACCGCGTCCAAAGCACTTGTCGGCTCGTCGGCAAGCAACAGCGTCGGTTCGAGGATTGTCGCCGCCAAAATCCCCGCACGTTGCGCCATTCCGCCCGACAATCTGAACGGGTATTCGTCAAGCGCGGCGGAGTCAAGATTTATTTTCCGCATGAAGTCAGTCGCGCAGTCGCGGAAAAATTTTCTGTCCCAATCGCGGTGTGCGCGGACGCTCTCAAAAATCTGGTCGCCGATTGTTCGTATCGGGCAGAAGCTTGCGCCGGCATTCTGGAAAATCATTCCGATTGTCTCACCGGAAATTTCGCGCCGCTCGCCGTCGGTAAGGTGCGTAATGTCGCGCCCGTCGAAAAAAATTTTCCCGCCGACAGCCGCGCCCTTGCCGAGTAAGCCGCCAATCGCCTTGAGTATCGTCGACTTGCCGCTGCCGGATTCGCCCGCGATAATCAAAATTTCGCCGCGCCCAACCGTAAAGCTCACGCCGCGCAAAATTTTCGTCTCGCCGTAAGCGACAACCAAATCTTCCACGCGCAAAAGTTCATTGTTCATCGAATTTATGTTTGTCGCTCAAAAATTTTGCGCTGTCGCAATAAGTCATAAAGTCCTCGACGCACATGCCGCCAATTTCCCAAACAATCACGTGTGACCACCGTTCCTTTATAGATTTGCCGTCGAAAACTTTTGCTTCGAAAAGTTCTTTAGCCGTCTTGAATTCACAACCGCCATCAATATCGCAAAGCCCAATCCAATACGGCTTGTCATTAACCGCGCCTTTAAATTTCGGGATATAGCCGAGATAATGATCGTACTCTTCGGGGTCGTCGTCGAAATAAATTACCGTCTCATTGACAAGTTCGGTGACTTCAAACAAGTGCAGCAAGTCGTCGTAAGAAATTTTATCGCTCATTTTATGTCGAGTTCGGGGCGAATTTCGTAGTAATCGGACGGGTGCGCCGTGAAGCCTTCGACATTCGGTTTCATGACGAACGACATCCGCAGGTGCGACGCGTAAATCAATGCGCAATCGTCAAGCACCTGTTGCGACATCTTGACGACGAGAGCCGAACGTTCCGCCGCGCCGAATGTGTTGTGCAATTCGTTTTCAAGCGCGACGATTTGCGGACTGTCGTAATTGCCCGCATTGTCGACTGCGCCGGGCACAATGTGGCTCGTGAAGTAATATTCGCCGTCGCCCGTCGGAGCCGTGACAATCGCTTTGCTGTAAAGGTCGTAGTCGCCGCTTTTGAGCAGGGGTTTGTAGTTGTCGGTCGCGTTGACGTTGAGCTTGACGCCGATAAGTTTCAAGTTCGCCTGCGCGGCTTCGGCAAGGAGCGGGAGTTCTTGGCGCGAAGTGTACGTCAGATAACGCAGCTCAAGATTTTTGCCGTCCTTGTCGACGTAACCGTCGCCGTCAGTGTCAGACCAGCCCGCGTCCGCCAAAATTTTTTTCGCGCCGTCAAGGTCGTAAGGTGCGGCGTGAACTGCATTGTCGCCGAACGTCAAATTCGCGGGGAACGGTCCGACTGCGGGCGTGCCGTTACCGTCGAGCAACACTTTGCAGAAGCCGTCCTTGTCGACAGCCATCGAAATGGCGCGGCGAACGTTGACATCCTGCAATTCGGGAGTGTTGAAATTGAACGCAATCTGATAGACGCGCGAAGTTTCCGCCTGCGAAATTTTGTAGCCGTCGCCGCCGAAAAGTTTCAAGCTTGAGTACGGCAGACCTTGCACCGCGTCGAGCTCACCGTTTTGCATCGCCATCGTCAGCGTGTCGCCGTCGGTAA
The DNA here is from genome assembly GCA_015206805.1 of Quinella sp. 1Q7. Taxonomy (GTDB): domain Bacteria; phylum Bacillota; class Negativicutes; order Selenomonadales; family Selenomonadaceae; genus Quinella. Next base: position 10,229 of record JADEZP010000048.1, read on the forward strand.
TGCTTTTGACGATAATTTTGTCGAGTTTCGGCTTGACGGTGCCCCAATAATTTTCGTTCGGCACAAGGTCAATCTGCGTGTCCGTGACTTTAACAGCCTTGTAAGGTCCCGTGCCGACGACGATTTTATCTTGAACGCCCGCGTCAACGTCGACAATACAGCCGTAAGGGTCGCTTAGGTAGTTCAACAGCGCGGGAACTTTCTCGGCGGATTTAATCGTGACGAATTGCCCGTCAGCCTCAATCGCGGAAATTTTCAAGTCGCGGGGCGCACGGTCGTGATTTTGAATCAGCGCGTCCAGACATTTTTTGACAGCCGCGCCGTCGACAGCTTTGCCGTTGGAAAATTTTGCGGCGTCGTTAATTTTTATGCGGACGGTGAAGTCGTCGACCTGCTCAAAACTTTCGGCAAGCCACGGCTCAAGCTCCATGTGCTCATTGAATTTGAACAGCGTCTCGCCGATACCGTAGCGCAACGTCGACCAGCCGCTGTAGCTTTCGTGCGGATTGGTGCCGGCATTTTCCATTGCCACTCCGTAAGCGACTGTGCCGTATGTAAAAGTCTTATCACTGACTCCTGACACCTGATCCCTTATCCCTGTCCCGCCGCCGCAGCCCGTCATCAAAAGTGCCGCCGCACAGATTGTCGCGAAAAATTTTTTCATGTCGTTACCACCTCGCGACGAATTTTAATCGAGCCGCGCAAAAAAAATAAGCCCCGCGCAGGGATTCGGAGCCTGAAAAATTTTTTCACGGGTTAATAGCCGAACGTCAGCAATTTCCATTCGCCGTCGTCGTAGAGCCCGAAATACCACGAATAATTTTTATATTCGGCGTCGTAATTCCACGCAGCAGCTTTGCCGTCGTGCGGATCGGTCGGCGAACGGAAGTCGCTGTAGAAAATCATGCACGCGGAAAATTTTTTGTGAAAGCCGTGAGCCGTCGCCAAATCGTTCATGTAAGCGACGTTGTCGGCGTCGTCAAGCGCAATGCCGCTGTACCAAATCTTTAGCGGCGTGCACTTCCACCAACTCAATTTCTGCGTTATGGCGTTGAATGCAAACGTCGCGTCCCGCGCAGTGAGTTCGGCGGCGTCGACCTGCGCGGCACCCGTCACAATCACAAATGCCGCAATCGTCGCGAAAATTTTTTTCACGGTGAGCACCTCCACTCAAGCTTATTTAGCGAACGTCACGCGGACATTGCCGTTGCCCAAAATTTTTTCGAAGTCTGCGGGATTGTCGAGCTTGCCGAGGCGCGTATAACTGTAACTTGTCGCGAAGTCCCTGTAAAAAATCACGAGGCAGTTTGCGCCGAACAACATCACGTCGCCCGCATGAATCCGATTGATGCGCTCCGAGTCGGTCGGCAAGTCCGCGTCGAGATAAAAATATTTTTCGTTGCCGTTGAGCTCAAGCATATCGGCTTCAAGCGGCAGTCGTTCGATAAAGGCGCGGGCAGTCGGATTGTCGTTGAGCGTCGCGGAAAAATTTTTGCCGTTGATTTGAATCGTGACGGATTGTTTCACGGAAGTCGCCTCCTCAATTTCAGCGGATGTCGCTTGAGAATTTTCGCCGCAACCCGTCATAAGCACCGTCGCCGCGAAAATTGCCGTCAAAAAATTTTTCATGTTGAGTCCTCCCGAAAAATTTTTGTCGGCGGAATTGTATCTTGCCCGCGCAGAATTTTCAACGTTGCATGAGCTTGCCGCCGACGTTTCAAACCGAATTCCGCGCGCCGCGAATAATATTGTATTCATGCGTCGAAAGCGTTGCATACCTTAACGATTATGTTATAATGCACAGCGTTTCAAGAAAATTTTTTCACGGGAGGCAATCAATCATGAAGATAGGTATACTCGGTTACGGCAACTTGGGACGCGGCGTCGAATGCGCCGTCAAAGACAATCCCGACACGGAACTTGTCGCGGTATTCACGCGGCGCGATCCTTCGACCGTCAAGATTCAGACGCCGAACGTTCCCGTGCTCAATGTCGACGCCGCCAAAGATTGGGTCGGCAAAATCGACGTGATGATTCTTTGCGGCGGCAGCGCAACCGATTTGCCCAAGCAGACGCCCGAATTCGCCAAGATGTTCAACGTCATTGACAGTTTCGACACGCACGCCAAAATTCCCGAACACTTCGCCGCAGTCGACGCCGCCGCCAAAGCGTCGGGGCACGTCGCGATAATTTCAGTCGGCTGGGATCCGGGACTGTTCAGCCTTGCCCGCGCCTACGCAAACGCAATTCTCCCCGACGGCAACGATTACACTTTCTGGGGCAAAGGCGTCAGTCAGGGTCACTCCGACGCGATTCGCCGCGTCAAAGGCGTCAAGAACGCCAAGCAGTACACCGTGCCGATTGACGCCGCACTTGATGCCGTTCGCAGCGGAAAAAATCCCGAACTCACCACGCGACAGAAACATTTGCGCGAATGCTACGTTGTGCTTGAGGAAGGTGCCGACGCCGCCGAAGTCGAGAACGCGATTAAAACCATGCCGAATTATTTTGCGGACTATGATACGGTCGTCAACTTCATCAGCGAAGAGGAACTGCAGACTAAGCACGCGGGACTTGCTCACGGCGGATTCGTCATTCGCTCCGGCAAAACCGGTATGTCCAAGGAACACGGTCACATCATCGAATTCAGCCTTAAGCTCGACTCGAATCCCGAATTCACGACGGCTGTACTTGTCGCTTACGCACGCGCCGCTTGCCGACTCAACGCCGAAGGCAACAACGGCTGTAAAACCGTCTTCGACATTGCGCCCGCGTATCTTTGCGCACAGAGCAACGAAGAACTCCGCGCACACCTGCTTTAAGATATGACAATCGAACCTCCGCAACCGCCGACGGCTCCCGCGCCCGCAACTCGTCCGACGCCGCCGACTCCGCCGCGAATTGATATGTCGCCCTTCCGAAAAAGTTCCGACGACAATTCAGCCGACGAAGCCGCCGACGACACGCCCGAAACTCAAGCGCGTGATGCCGTCGCGAACGGAAGCGGTCCACTCACGAAACGAACCGTTGAGCGCGACGACGATAATCAAGCTCAATCGCCCGCGCCGACACCTCGACGGGAAGTTTCGTCCGACGCGCCGCTTAACGACACGCAATCCGACTACGACCGCGGGCAGGACGTTTTGCGGCAATTCAGGGAAATGGACGCTCGCGATTCGCAGTCCGCGCAATTTCCCCCCGCGCAGACTTCAACCGAACGACCTCAACCCGTCGCGCCGACAATCAATCATCAACAGGGCTACGGCGTTGTTTACTGGATATTCACAATAATTTTCGTGGCGGTGGCGGCAGTCATCGTCGCGAAAAAATTTTTGTTTACGGGCAAACCCGCGCTCACGAAGTCGCAACTTTCCATGAACGAATCAACATCAACCGCACCTGCAAAACCTGCGACGCCGTCAAAACCTGCGCGGGCGACAAAAGTCATTGACAAACCAAAAGCGACGGTCGACAAGCCAAAGCCCGTCAAACCGCCGCCGAAGCCCTCCACGCCGTCCAAAGACGACGACAAGGGCAAACATTTTGAAATTCGCGTGTGAATTTAGATTGCAAGATTGCAAGTAACAAGATTGCAAGTGATTTTACTCGCAATCTCGCAATCTTATCTCGAAGGCACAATCGAACGAATCCACGACTCGAAGCTACTCGGATTGCGCGTTTGAATCAATACGACACCGGGACCTCTGAAACGGCAAACAAGACCTTCACCCGACGTGAGGCTTGAAATCCAGCCGGAAGAGGCCTTTTCCATTTTGTAGTCCATGTAGTCGGGCCACGCGACGAGATGTCCGTTGTCGATGATGTATTCTTCGCCGCGCGCCAAATTTATCGGGTGAATGACGCCGTAGCTTGAAATGAACAGCGTCCCGCGACCCGTGGCGTTGAGCACGAAAAATCCTTCGCCGCTCAAAAGTCCGCGCGAAAGATTCTGCGCCTTCGTGGAAATGTCGATGCCGTGCGTGCAGGCAAGAAAGCCGTCCTTTTGAATGGTCAGCCCGTAGGAGCCGTCAAGTTCCACGTCCAAAATTCCGCCGGGCAACGAATGTCCGAAAAGTACCGTGCCGGGACCGCGCCGCGCCGTCAGCTCTTGAAAGAACATACTTTCGCCCGACAGCACCTTTCGCGCCAAGCCCGCCAACAATCCGCCGTCCATGCGACCTTCAACGTCCATTGTGTCCGACATCGCAATCATCGCGTCGGATTCGGCTTTGAGACTTTCGCCGCGCTCAAGATGGCATTCGACGACGGGGAACGCTTCGGGATATAAAATTTCGTAAGTCACGATTAATCACCTCGAAAAAATTTTTCCCGCGCATTGTATCATACGCGGGATTTTTTGTCGCGCTCATTAAATCGTTTCGGCAGAGTGCTCGCCGTCCGAACGTTGAATTAGATGTTGTGTATTGAATCTACTTTCTTTCGCGGCGGGTGTTGCGTTCAATTGAAACCTTTCAGCGCGAAATAAGCCGCCCGCATTTGTTCGCGAGATTTTGGCGCGTCCCACAGTTCGCCGACGGAATTTTTACGCATTGCCGCCGCCAAGTGACTGAACAGGTCGGGAAACGTCCGCTCAAGCTCGACGATTAGTTTTTTGACGGTTTGGCGATTTGTTGCTCCGTCGAACGGGCACGGCGACTTCAACACGTCAAGCCCGCGCTCCGCCGCAAAATTTTCGATTTCCGATTCGCGCAGATAAACCAGCGGTCGAATCACGGTGACGTTTGTGCGGTCAAGAAACGTTTTCGGCAGGAACGTCGTCAGTTGCCCCGAAGACAGCAGGCTCATAAAAAAAGTTTCGACGGCGTCGTCGAGATGATGTGCGTAAGCGACTTTGTTGGCACCGAGCTCCACGGCACGGCGATTGATGGCGGCGCGGCGGAAATATGCGCAGGTGAAGCACGGACTTTTTGCGGACTGCTCACGAATCAGCTCGGCAATGTCGACGGCGTGAACTTCGTGCGGAATGTCGAGTTCGGCGCAAAATTTTTTGACGCGGGCAAGTTTGTCGGCAAAGTCGTCGGTGAATTGCGGATCGATTGTCAGCGCGGCAAGCGTGAAATTTTTTTTGGTGCGCCGCTTGAGACAGGCAAGCGCATACGTCAGCAGGAGACTGTCTTTGCCGCCGGAAACGCCGATTAAAATTTTGTCGCCGTCATCAATGAGCTCGAACTCGACGACGGCGCGGACGACCTTGCTGAAAATAATTTGCGGCAACGTGAAATTCGTCATGATACCTCCCGCGCAAAGTTAAAGGCGGAAGCTTTGAACTCCCGCCTTGAAAATTTCTATGTTGGTGGAGACGGAGGGATTCGAACCCTTGACCCCCAGATTGCGAACCTGATGCTCTCCCAGCTGAGCTACGTCCCCAACGAACGCGATTATAAACTTGTCGCCCGCTGCTGTCAAGAAAAATTTTTTGCAACGGTATCGGCGGCGGCAACGGCAATGCAGGAAATTTTCAGCGACTGAAAGGATTTACAACGTTCCGTGTCGAATAACGCGGCGCATTTTTTTTTAGGAGGTTTTCTGAATGCACAACACGACCCGTTTCCAAAAATATTCGACGTGGGGTGCTTCGGCACCCGTAAAAATTTGACGACACTCAATCGGCTCATCACACGCGAAAAATTTTTGGAGGTTATATCATGGACTACGCAACTTACCTGAAAAAATATCCGTCGAAGTCGGGACGCTTCGGACGTTTCGGCGGCGCATATCTGCCCGAACAGCTTGTGCCCGCAATGGAAGAAATCACGCAGGCTTACTTGACGATTTGCCATTCGTCGCAGTTCATTAACGAGTTGCGCCGAATCCGCCGCGAATTCCAAGGTCGTCCGACGCCCGTTTATCACTGCGAAACGCTAAGCCGCAAGCTCGGCAACTGCCAAATTTATCTCAAGCGCGAAGATTTGAATCATACGGGTGCGCACAAACTCAATCACTGCATGGGCGAAGGTCTGCTTGCCAAGTACATGGGCAAGAAACGCATCATCGCCGAAACGGGCGCGGGTCAACACGGAGTTGCCCTTGCGACGGCTGCGGCATTTTTCGGGCTGGAGTGCACGATTTACATGGGCGAAGTCGACATTGCCAAACAAGCTCCCAACGTCGCCCGCATGAAAGTTCTCGGCGCAAATGTCGTTCCCGTGTCGACGGGGCTCAAGACGCTCAAGGAGGCTGTCGACGCCGCGTTTGAAGATTATCTGCAAAACTACAAGGACACGATTTATTGCATCGGCTCCGCCGTTGGACCGCACCCGTTCCCGATGATGGTGCGCGATTTTCAAATGGTCGTCGGTCAAGAGGCGCGTGAACAGTTCCGCGAAATGATGGGCTTCCTGCCCGACGTGGTGACTGCGTGCGTCGGCGGCGGCTCAAACTCAATCGGATTCTTCCTGCCGTTCATAAATGATCCCGTCGAAATTGTCGGCGTGGAACCGCTCGGTCGCGGTGAAAAAATCGGCGATCATGCCGCGTCAATGTCATACGGCACCGAAGGCGTCATGCACGGCTTTGATTCGATTATGCTCAAGTCGGAGGACGGTCAGCCCGCGCCCGTTTACTCAATCGCCAGCGGACTCGATTATCCCAGCGTCGGACCGGAACACGCCTTCCTGCGCGAAGTCGGTCGCGTCAAATACGACGTCGCCACGGATTTGGAGACCGTCAACGCGTTCTTTAAGCTAAGCCGCTACGAAGGCATTATCCCCGCGCTCGAAAGTGCTCACGCGCTTGCTTACGCCATGCGCTACGCCAAGCAGGTCGGCAAGGGCTCAATCCTCGTCAACTTGAGCGGTCGCGGCGACAAAGATTTGGATTACGTCATTGAACATTACGGCTACGGCGACGACTTTAAGGACTTCGACAAAGATTTTTCCGCGCCCGAAAATATTTCCGCGCCCGCGCAGGTCGCCGACACTCCGAGTGCCGAAACTCCATCCGCCGAAGGAGATAACTAATTGGAGCAAATATCGCAGGCTTTTTTGAGTTTTATCGACGCGTGGGGATATTTCGCCGTCGCAATTTTGATGGCAATGGAAAACGCGTGTATCCCCGTGCCGAGCGAATTGATTCTGGGATTCGCGGGCTACTTGGTCAGCGCGGACAGAATGACGTTCGTCGGCGCAATGACGGCGGGTATGGTCGGCGGTATGGTCGGCTCAATCTTTGCTTACGTCGTCGGCGCGACGGGCGGTCGCAAATTCGTCGACAAGTACGGAAAATATTTCCTGATAAAAAAATCTCACGTCGACCTTGCGCAAAAATGGTTCGACAAGTACGGCGTGCGAGCGGTGTTCTTCAGCCGCATGTTGCCCGTCGTGCGGACGTTCATATCGTTGCCGGCAGGATTCGCCCGCGTGAACTTCAAGCAATTCCTGTTTTACACGTTTGCGGGGTCGTTGCCGTGGACTGCGCTGATTTTATGGGCGGGCGTCTTACTCGGCGACAACTGGGAATATCTGCTTGAAGTCGGTCACAAATTCAGCACGGCGTTCATAATCGTCAGCGTCGTTATCGTCGCGTGGCTGTATTTCCGCCGCAAACGTTGACTGCAAAAAAATTAACCGCAAGCAAAATTGATTGCCTGCGGTTTTTTTATTGCCTGCGAAAAATTTTCCCGCGACGAAGTCAGCGCGTCGTGTGCCGACAACTTTGCCGCCGTCACGAAAAATTTTCCCGCGACGAAGTCAGCGCGTCGTGTGCCGACAACTTTGCCGCCGTCACGAAAAATTTTCCCGCGACGAAGTCAGCGCGTCGTGTGCCGACAACTTTGCCGCCGTCACGAAAAATT
>JADEZP010000049.1 GCA_015206805.1 Quinella sp. 1Q7
AACGTTTACGGACAGCCGGCTAAGTTGGAAGTCGGCATGAACGTCAGCGCGGAAATCAAAATCAAGGAGAAACGCATTATCGACTTCTTCCTCGACCCGTTCCGCCGCTACACGTCCGAAGCTTTAAGGGAGCGTTGATTTATGGCGGAAAATAACAATCGAACTCCCGACGACAAAAATCTTGTGCCTTCGGACGGTCAAACGCCGCAAAAATCCGGCGGACAAGCTCTCGGCAAAATCACGCCGAAAAAAGTTCCCATCGACAAAGCTAAGCCCGGTCAGCTCGATACAAACGTTCAGTCGCAGGAAGACGGCGGCGTCGTCAACGGCATTGATACGGGGCTTGCGTGCTTAATTTCAATCGCGAAATACTACAACATTCCCGCCGAATATCGCCAGCTTGAACGCGCCTACGTCCTGCACGAAGGCAGCGTTGACTTCACGACAATCGTCCGCGCCGCCCGTGAACTGAAATTGAAAGCGCGCTCTTATACGGGCTTGGGCGAGGCGGACTTGGACAAGCTCGTTTATCCGATTCTGATTAAGTTGCGGTCGGGCAAAAGCGTCGTCATTACAACAATCCGCGACGGCGATATTTACGTGATGGATCCGATTTTTTCGCAACACCCCGTCAAAGTCGACCGCTACAAACTCCTGCTTGACTGGACGGGCGACGCGATACTTTTCACGCGCCGCTACGAACTCGAACGTAAAAAAGGCAGATTCGGCTTCAAGTGGTTTATGCCCGTCGTGTCGAAGTACATCCCGTTTTTGCGCAGCGTGCTGTTAATGTCACTGCTCCTGCAACTTTTGGGATTGGCGTCTCCGTTCTTCGTGCAAAACATCATCGATAAAGTCTTGGTGCACCGCAGTGCCGACGCGCTGGATATTCTGGTTTTGGGTATGGCGACGTGCACAATCTTCCAAACGTGGATGACGGCTCTGCGCACGTACCTGTTCACGAACATAACGAGCAAAATGGACGTTGCTTTGAGTTCGCGGCTGTACAAAAATATCACAGCGTTGCCGATAAGCTACTTCCAAAAGTGGCAGGTCGGCGACGTCGTTTCGCGTATCGGCGAGCTTGAAACCCTGCGCGGCTTTATGACGGGCTCAAGCCTCATGATAATTTTGGACATAATCTTTGCGATTGTGTATTTCGCCGTCATGTTCCTGTACAGCACAATGCTAAGCTACGTCGTGCTGGTGATGATTCCGCCGTTCATAATTCTGAATTTGATCGTCGCGCCGATTTTCAAGCGCATGATTAACGACAGATTTTTAATCGGCAGTGAGAATCGCTCCTTCCTGATTGAGACGATAACGGGCATTCATACCGTCAAATCGTCAAGCGTGGAAAATCATTTCGTGCGCCGCTACGAAGAAATGCTTGCGCGACTGGTCAAGGCGGCTTTGAACGTCGTCAACGTCGCGAACGTCGCAAACTCAATCGGCACGTTCCTGTTCAGCATGTTCAATCTGGTTATACTGTGGGTCGGCGCGTACAACGTTATGGACGGCTCAATCAGCGTCGGCGAACTTATCGCCTTCCAAATGATTGCGGGACAGTTAATCGCGCCCGTCATGCGGCTAATCAATCAGTGGCAACACTTCCAGCAAGTTCGCGTTTCAATGGAGCGACTGTCCGACATCATGGACGAAGACACCGAGCCTACGTTCAACCCGTCGCGCACAACGTTGCCTAGTCTGCGCGGCGAAATTGCGCTTGAAAAGTTGGGATTCAGCTACTCCGCCGAAGCGGGCAAAGTTTTGGAGAACATCAACATCCGCATTCCCGCCGGCATGAAAGTCGGCATCGTCGGTCGTTCGGGCAGCGGCAAGTCCACGCTTACGAAGCTGATTCAACGCCTGTACCTGCCCGAAACGGGACGAATCTTGATTGACGGCGTGGACATTGCGCAGGTTGAGCCCGCGTGGCTCCGTCGGCAAATCGGCGTCGTCTTGCAAGACAGCAAACTTTTCAGCGGCTCCGTGGCGGAAAATATTCGCATTGCCTGCCCGAACGCAACGGACGCGGAACTTGTTCAAGCGGCGAAACTTGCGGGCGCGGACGAATTTATCAGACAGTTCCCGCACGGCTACGATACGTTCGTTGGAGAACGCGGCTCACTGTTGAGCGGCGGTCAGCGTCAGCGAATCGCCATTGCCCGCGCACTGTTGTCCAATCCGAGAATTTTGATTTTCGACGAGGCAACGAGTGCGCTGGACTACGAATCCGAAAACATCATCATGAACAACATCGAGCCCATTTCGCGCGGTCGTACAATGTTGATGATTGCTCACCGCCTGTCAACCGTTCGAGACTGCGACGCCATTATCGTCATTGAAAAGGGGCGCATTGTCGAGGCGGGCACTCACGACGAACTTATGAAACGCAACGGCGTTTACGCAAAACTTCACCAAGCACAAATGGCTTGAACCGTCAACCGCTTGAATCAATCCAAGGAGGATTTATCGTGAACATTTTTATCCTGCATCCGTCATTCCCCGCGCAGTACCTCAACATCGCGCCGTATCTGGCGAACAATCCCGAAAATCAAGTTTACTTCCTGTCGAAGGAAAATTCCATCAACGCGCAGCTCAAGGGCGTGACGTTGGCACTTTATCCGAAGCCGAACGAAAAATCCGACGAGTGGATTAAAACTTGCGGACCGTTGCGTCCTGCGGCTGAAGCCGTTGTCGAAGGTCAATCCGTCCTGCGCGCATTGGAGTGGCTCGCCAAAGAAAAGAACGTTAAGCCCGACGTCATTATCGGTCATACGGGCTGGGGCTCCACGCTGTACTGCAAGGACATGTATCCGAAAGTTCCGATTATCGGCTATTTCGAGTGGTACTATCTTGTCGAGGACAGCGATTGTTATTGGTGGCCCGACGAAATTCCGCAGATTGGCAACCGCATTTCCATTCGCACGCGCAACGCTCACCACTTGATGAATTTGCAACTGTGCGACGCGGGCATTTGTCCGACGAAGTGGCAGTATTCGCAGTTCCCCGAAGAGTACAAACCTAAGCTCAACATCATTCACGAGGGCATCGATACGAATTTCTGTTCGCCCGACCCGAGCGGTAAACGTCCCGGACTGGTGCTTGACGACGTTAAACTTAACCTGCCCGAAGGCACCGAGATAATTACTTACGTTGCGCGCGGATTCGAGATTTATCGCGGCTTCCCGTATTTCATGGACGCAATCCGCCACGTGCTTGCCCGCCGCCCGAATACTCACGTCGTCGTTGTCGGCAAGGACAGAATTTGTTACGGCGCACAACTCAAAGACACGACTTACCTCAAGGAGGAGGAGAAGAAGGGCGGCTACCCGACTGACCGCGTGCATTTCGTCGGACTGCGCAATCGCGGCGACTACCAGAAAATTTTGCGCGCGTCGAGCTGTCATGTTTATTTGACGCGTCCGTTCGTGTTGAGCTGGTCTTGTCTTGAGGCAATGAGTTTCGCCTGCCCGATGGTCGGCTCAAAGACTCCGCCCGTGCAGGAAGTCATGGAGGACGGCGTCAACGGCTTGCTTGCCGAATTCCGCTCACCGTATCACATTGCCCGCAAGATTGAGGAAATGCTTGACGACCCCGAACGTGCCCGCAAACTCGGCGCGGCGGCGCGTGAAACGATTCAGGAACGTTTCGAGCTCATGAAGTGCATGAAGGCGCAAGAGGATTTGATGTACCGCATGGTTCGTTGAGGCGGGTGTGACGCTATGACCTACGAAACTTTTATTCCTGCGCGGGCGAAAAACGTCCTAGAGGTTATCGGCGACGCCCCGACCGACTTCGAGACGAGCGAGGAAAAATTTCTTGAAATTCAGCCCGATTGCTCCTACGCCGTCACGGAAGATTTGACGGGCGTTATCGGCACGTTCGACGCAATTTTGTTGCAAAGTCCGCTTATCGGCACGTTGAGCAACAAAAAACTTGTCGCGCTGATTCGACGCGCCGCCAAACTCCTCAAGGACGACGGCACGATGATTTTCACGCTGGACAACATCGGGCACGCCGAAAACCTTGCCGCAATTCTGGACGGTAAGCCGCCGAAATTCCGCGTCACACTCACGCAAAGCGAACTGCAAGACGCAATCGAGGAGGCGGGCTTGAACGTCCTGCGCTCACTCAATGCCGGTCGCGGCGTCAAAGTCAGCCGACAAATCGCCGACATCTCCAAAACGGATATGGCGGTTTTCGTGTACCTGTTCACCGCCTGCAAAAACGTCCCGCCGAAAAAAATGCTCGTCCAAACGCTTATCGGCGAAGCAACCGTTTGCGCACCGAGCCGCGTACACATGCCGAACGCATTCTTCATGACGGAGCAAAATATTTTTATCATGTCGTCGCCCGTCGGCAAGCCGTATCAGCTTTTCGACCGCGAACAATTCGAGCGGAGAATTTTCATCAATCAGCGGATGTCGTTCCCGTCGTTCGCAGTCGGGTTGGATTTTTTCAACGTGATTCGCGAGAAAGAAATTCTCTTCCTGTCGGAAATGGACGATCACCCCGTGCTGTGGGAAGACGACTACCAAAAGACCGCGTGGATAAATTTTCGGTCGGTGCACGCGATTCAAACGTCGACGCAGTATCTTGCGGACTTCCTCAAGCAGTTCAATCCGCACGTGAAAGTTTTCGCCAACCATCTGCGCAGATTGCCGCCCCCGCGAGATTTCGACGCCGAGTTTCGGCAGAAAAAGCCCGTCACGATTTTTTACGGCGCACTCAACCGCGACGGAGACTTTATCGAAATTCTGCCCATGCTCAACAAACTTGCCGCGCAGTACGGCAACAAGCTGGAGTTCAAAATTTTGGCGCGGAAAAATTTGTTCGACGCACTGGAGTCCAAGAACAAAACTTTCGTCGGCGACCTTCAACAATACGACGGGCAATTTGTTTCCTACGACGATTACGAGGCGGCGATTCGTTCGTCGGACATTGCGCTGCTTCCCCTGCGTGACAGTGAGTTTAATCGCTCAAAGTCCGATTTGAAGTTCATTGAATGTGCGGGCAACGGTGCCGTAGTTTTGGCGTCGCCCGTCGTTTACGGCAACACAATCGTTGAGGGCAAGACCGGCTTCATTTACCGCGACAATCGCGAATTCACAAATAAGCTCAACCTGCTGATTAAAAACCGTAATTTGCGACGCATGGTTGCGGAAAAAGCTTACGCTTATGTTCGTTTCAATCGGTTGATGAGTCAGCATTACATGGAGCGGCTGGATTGGTATCGCGAACTTTTTGCGCGACTGCCCGAACTCACGGCGGAGGCGGCGGCGCGTATCGAAAAGTATATCCCGCTGTTCAAGGACGAGATCGCCAAATTCCGCGCACGCTTCACGCAACAAAATCAGCCGTCGAACAATTCGCCTGCCGAACAAAAATCAAACGGCGGCGCACAAATAATCATCCCCGACATCGATTAGGAGGTGTGCAAAATGCCGGAAGTTCACTTATTCGCAAGCACGGGCGCAATGATGTTTTCGCTGGCGTGCTACGCAATCATTGCGGTGCTCGGAGTTATCGTCGTCGTGTATTTGAGCAGTCGCGGCTCCAAAAAGAACGAAGGTATGCTCGACGACCTTGTCTTGGACGAACGCCAACAGAATCGCGAAGGCTACACGTCCGTCACTGACAAAAGCAAATTTCTCGGCGCGACGGGCACTTGCGTAACTGACTTGCGCCCTGCGGGGACTGTTACCGTTGACGGCGAACCTGTTGACGTTGTGGCGGAAGGCGGCTTCGTCAATCGCGGCGACAAAGTCAAAGTTATCAACGTCGACGGCTCACGCGTCCTTGTTAGAAAAATTTTGCTTGATTAGGAGTTGACGACACAATTAATTCCTAATTCCTCATTCCTAATTGCTAGAAGGAGGTTTTAACTCATGGATATGCTAATCGGCTCGGCATTTTTTCTGGTGATGGGCTTAATCGTAGCGGCGGTCTTCCTGCATTTCGTGCCAATCGGCTTGTGGATATCGGCGTTGGCGGCGGATGTTCACGTCGGGATTTTCACGCTGATAGGAATGCGCATGCGCCGTGTCCCGCCCGCAAAAATCGTTATGCCGCTAATCAAAGCCAACAAAGCCGGTCTTGATGTCAACGTCAATCAGCTGGAGGCTCACTACCTTGCGGGCGGCAACGTCGATAAAGTTGTCGACGCGCTGATTGCCTCGCAACGTGCGCAGATTGTCCTGCCGTTTGAACGTTCGGCGGCGATTGACCTTGCGGGTCGCGACGTGCTTGAGGCTGTGCAAATGAGCGTCAATCCGAAAGTCATTGAAACTCCCGTTGTCAGTGCCGTCGCCAAAAACGGCATCGAACTTAAAATCAAAGCACGCGTCACAGTCCGCGCAAATATCGACCGTTTAGTCGGCGGCGCAGGTGAGCCCACGATTATCGCGCGTGTCGGCGAAGGCATCGTTACCACCGTCGGCAGCTCGGAAAAACATACGGACGTGCTCGAAAGTCCCGACGACATTTCCAAAACGGTGCTCGGTAAAGGTCTCGACGCGGGCACGGCGTTTGAAATTCTGTCAATCGACATTGCAGACGTTGACGTTGGCAGGAACATCGGCGCGCAACTTCAAACCGATCAAGCGGAGGCTGACAAACGAATCGCTCAAGCCAAGGCGGAGGAACGTCGCGCAATGGCTGTCGCGCAGGAACAGGAAATGAAAGCTTACACGCAGGAAATGGAAGCCAAAGTCGTCGAAGCTCAAGCGGAAGTTCCGCGCGCTATGGCGGAGGCGTTCCGCGCCGGCAATCTCGGCGTCATGGACTACTACAACATGATGAACGTCCAATCCGATACCGAAATGCGCAAGGCGGTCAGCGAGGCGGGCAAAAATCGCAAACTCGTCCCCGCGCAAAAGTAACAGCTTACACGGAGTTTCGCAGGTCGTTCGGACGTGCGGAACTCTTTTTTTACGCGGAGGTCGCCGTGAAACTTTACAGGTATCGTTCGATTAAAAGCGCGCTTGCGGAGCTTGAAGACGGCGCATTTTATTTTGCGGAGCCGCGTGAGCTCAACGACCCGATTGAAGGTTACGCGAAAATTTTTTTGCAGGGCGACGCGCCCGCGTGGGAAGGTTTGCTGAAAAATTTCGTGTGCAGTATGTTTTACGCCTTGCAGACGCATTTGCTCATGGCAGGACGTTTTCACGGAGCCGCGCAGGAAAATTTTTTGAGCGACCTGCAAAGCCGCAGTCTCCTGCCGAATCTGCGCCACTTCGACGAATCGCCGTTGAGCCGAATTTTTGCCGAGCTTGCAGAAAATTTTTTGGCGGAAGATGTCGTGCGGCAAGTCGTAGATTTTTACGGCGGCGACAACGTCAAATGTTACGGGCGCGAACTTGAATTTATCCTGCGCACCGTGACGGACGTTGCGCTGAAAATTTCTGTCGGCAAGTGCAAAACGTTGGGCTTGATTCGCGACGACTTCGACGAAAATTTTTTCGACGTGGCGTATGAAATTTCATTCGACGAGCTCAAATCCGCGACTGATGCCGAACGTAAGCGGCGCATTGACGAGCTGGAGAATCTGAATTGCGACGTGATGGAGTCGGGCTTACTCGCGCTGAAACTCAATCGCCCGTCAAGCAACGCCGCCTTCCGCTTCAAGCAAAATCTGCTGTGGTTGCAATTCGTCTTCCCGCGCAGCTACTGCGACCGCCTGAAGGAAATCATTTACCCGAACGGCTACGTCGTTTGCTTCAGCGACACGCCGACGAATTCCGCAATGTGGGGCAACTACGCCGACAATCACTGCGGCGTTTGTTTCGTGTACGAGACCAAAACTTTCGACGGGCGCGAATGCATAAACTTTGCCGCGAAGTCGTTGGAGGTCAAGCCGATTAAGTACAGCGCGCAGGTCATTGAGCGGAATTTTTTTGACACGTTGCGGCATTTGAGTTTTGTCAGCGCGGAGGATTGGTTGACGGGGCGCGGCGGCGTCCGAAGTTCCAAACTCGACGAAACGCTTGCCGACGTTTACGACGCCGATTATCGCGAAAAATTTTATCGCAAGCTCAACGATTGGCATCACGAGCACGAATATCGGCTGTTTCTGCCGGACAAGTTTTATCGTTACAGTGACCGACTTGCCCGCCGCTTGCGGTATGATGTCGACGCGCTCAAGGGAATTATTTTCGGAATACGCACATCGACCGACGACAAACTTGAGCTGATTCAGCGGCTGGTGCGCCTGCGAAAGTCCCTGCACGACTTTGAGTTTTGGCAGGCCGAATACGACGACGAAACGCAATTAATTTCCGTCCGCGAAAAAAATTTGCTAATCAACATTCAGTGAAACGAGGTGCTCTCATGGATCTGGCAGTAATTTTTTTGATATGGCTGGCGATAACGGTAATCGACAACCTTGCCAAACGCAAGAAACGCCGAATTCCGCCGCCGCAAAATCAGAACGACGCGCCGCCCGACTTCGACATCCCGACGATTGGCGGCAACCCGAACTTCCCTGGCGAAGAGGTGCCGATAATCGTTGAGGTGCCGACGCCCGCCGAAGTCCGCCCGAAAAATCCGCCGCGCCCGAAAAAAACCGTTACGCCCGCCCGTAAATCGGAGGAGCTTGACGCGCTCGACATGAACTTGACGCCGTCAACGGTGCTTGATGCGTTCGTGCTGACGGAAATTTTGGACAAACCCAAGTCGTTACGTCGCCGCCGCAGCTTATAACTTAAAGGGCGCGCATGGACGCGCGCCCTGCGGTCGCCGCCGTTAGAAAACGTGACGTTTTCGTAGGCGGCTGTCTTTTCTTTTGCTACTTTTCTTTTGGACAAGCAAAAGAAAAGTAGACCACATACACAAAATTAAATTTAACGCTTGAATCAGCGAATCGCCCGCCCCGTGCGCAACGGGGATTTTTATTGCGTAACGTCGCTTGCGCCGCCGCCTGCCGAGCCGAAACGTCCGAGCCGAATCAACAGCCACAGCGCGATTGACAGTGCCGTCGCCGACAAAATGATTAAGCCGAGCCCGTCGACGAAATTTCCCCACGGCAAAGTTCCGAGCATCATGCCCAGACTTCCGAACAGCGTCGGCACGAAATTTATCACGGATGCCGCCGTCCCGACGTGATCTTTCGCCTCAAGCAAGAGCAGTTGCATTGCGAACGGTCGCGCCACTGCGCCAATCACCGTGAACGGCAGGAACGACAGCAAAAATATCGCCGCGCCCGAATTGCCGACGTTGAGCACCAAAAGTCCGCTTGCCGCCGCCGTGACGAAGCACAGCCTCAACAGTTGCACGTTCGACAGCGAATTTTTCAGCCGCAGATACAAAATCGGACCCGCGATTGACGCCGACGCATTCGCCGCGAAAAACCAACTGTACTCCTGCGCGGACAATTTGAACTGCTCCACGTAAATGAACGCCGACGAACTCAAATACGCCATAAACGGCGCGGATAACAACGCAAACATCACAAGCACGGACATAAAATATTTTTTTCGCGCCGCCTCGAAAAGTAGCGTCAACGAGTGCAACACGTCGCCGCGATAACGTTTGTGTTCGGATAACGTTTCGCAGAACAGCAGGGCGACGATTAAATTTGCCGCGCCAAGGAACGTCAGCAACATGAACGCGCCGCGCCAATCCGTGAACGTCAACAGCACTCCGCCGACGATTGGAGCCGCCATCGGCGCGATAACTCCCAGTGCCTGCGTTATCGCCAAAATTTTTGTCATGAGCCGCCCGCGAAAACAATCCTTAATCACCGCCGTCGAGACCGTTATCATTGCGCCGGAGCCGATCGCTTGAAAAAATCTTCCCGCCAAAAGCAAGTAGATGTTCGCCGCATTTGCGCACGCAATCGAAGCCGCAGTGTACGTCGCCGCGCCGAAAATCAGTATCGGGCGTCTGCCGAATTTGTCGCTCAAAGGTCCGAATAAAACCATGCTCACCGCGAACGTGAAAAAAAATATCGTCAGCGTCAACCCGACCAAAAATTCGCTTGCCGCGAAGTAGTTGCCCATTTGCGGCAGGGTGGGCAAGTAAACGTCCGTCGACAGCGGCACGAACATGTTGATGAACGTGATGTAAGCGATCATCGCCGACACCGATAAAAATTTTTGTCGCCTCATTCAATCGCCCCGTTTACTTTGCGAACGTTCCAATAACGCGGAAAAAATCGGCTCGCCGCCGCAAATGTCCGAAATCATGAACGCCGCTCCGCTCACCACAATCAAGCCGACAAGGTGCGAAAATTGCCCCGTCAGCTCCAAAATCAAAATGCTGCCCGTCACGGGTGCTTTGACGACTGCCGCGAAAAATGCCGCCATTCCAAAAATTATGAACAGCGTCGTCCAATCCGCCGTGAAAATGTGCAAGCCGTTGCCGACGCGAGCGAAGATGTCGCCGATAAGTGCGCCGATTGTCAGCACGGGCAGGAACAGTCCGCCGGGCGCGTTGGTGCCGAAACAAATCAGCGTGTAGAAAATTTTCCCCGCGATTAAAATCATCAGCAAACTCACCGTCGGGTGCGAAATCAGCAACTCGTCGACAAGCACATTGCCGCAACCGAGCACCTGCGGAAGCTCAATGCCCAGCGGTATCGCCAAAAGTAGCGGTATCGCGAATCGTCGCACGCCGAAAATTTTCAGTCGGTCGTAAGCGTCCAACGACTTGAGCAACGTTTTTGTGAACAGTGCGCCGAAAACTCCGCACAAAATTCCCAACGATACGAACAGCACGAAAAATTTCACGGGCGCGGCTGACAGCGTCGTCGCCATTTCAAGCGTCGGCAAAGTCATTACGGTCGGCAGGTGCAACGGCGACGCGGTTATCGTCTCGAAGACGGGGCGCACGCCGAAAACCATTTTCACGACGAACGACGCCGTTACTGCTGCCGACACCGCCGCGATTAAAATTTCCTGCGAAAATCTTTTGCGCAGTTCCTCGACGCAGAAAATCACGCCCGCAAGCGGCGCGTTGAATATTGCGGCAAGTCCCGCGCCCGCGCCCGCCGTCAGCAGGAAATTTCCCTCAACCGCCTCGTGCTTTGGCGTGCGACCGTAAATTTTCCGCGTGAAAAAATTTCCGACAGCCGCGCCGAATTGTACGCTTATTCCCGCACGTCCCAAGCTCATGCCCGCGCCGATTGCCGCGACCGTTGCGAAAAATTTCACCGCCAACAATCGGAACGGCTTGACCATCTGCGCACGACCTTGCAGAATTCCTTTGAGTTGCGGAATGCCGCTGCCCGCGATTTGCCCGTCGAGTGCAACCGCCTTGCTCAACAGTGCCGAGAGTAAAATCATCACGCCGCACGCGAAGAAAATTTTTCCGAGACTGTCGACGTGCGCGAAGATTATCGGGCGGTAAATGTCCGCCTCGTCGAGCAAAAATCGGAATGCCGCAATAATCGTGCCCGTCACCGTGCCGACGAGTATGCCCTCAAAAAACAATCGGACGCGCAAAAGTCGACGCGTGCTCAACAAGGCGATTCACCTCCCGCAAGAAAGTTTCCCGCACATTATACACGCGCCGACTGAAATTTTTATGCCCGCCGAAAAAATTTTATGCCCGCGCAGTCGCCCAATCCGTCGCAAGGCTCAACAGTGCGTCGGCAATTTCGCGGTGTTTCTGCTGATAAGTGTGACCCGTGCGCTCAATGAAGACGAGCTTATTCGCGGCGGCAGTGGGCATGTGGTCGTTAATTGTGCGCAGGAATTTCGACGGGTCGCCCTCCGTGAATTTGTCGTAGGTGCCGATAATCAACGCGCCCGTGTGCGTTATCTGTTCGAGTTGCGTGAAGTCGTTGGTGTTGTCGAGTGAGCCGCTCAACCAATCGTCGGCGGTGTTGGCGGTGCAGATAACCCAGCCCATGAACGCGAACGGCAGAATTTTATCGCCTTGCCCGCAGCGCACGAGTCGGCGGATAAAATCTTTTTCGCCCGCGCTGACGCCGCTCATCATGTGCGCCAAATTCGCGGGGCTCATCAAAATAAAATGCTCAACGCGCGTCGTGTCGTGGTGTCGCGAAAGGTAGCTGATGACTTTGTTCGCGCCGAGCGAATGTCCCGCCAAAATCACGTGCCGATAATTCTGCGCGGCGTAATCAAGGTAAGCGTCGATGTCTTCGTCGGTGTAGGCAAAGCGTTCGTTCCACGAGCCGATAAGTTCCGCCGAGCCGGTCTTGACGTTGACGGTCTCAATCTTCCCGAAGGCGTCGCAGGTTTGCGCGTAAATGAAATCAATTCCGTGACTGCTTAGCGTGTCGCCGATGACGTAGTAAAACGGATTCGAGTAAAAATTTCCGTGAATGCCCGTTATCGCGATGACGACGGTATCAGCCTTGCCGCCGAAGAGTGCGCCGTTCAGGACGGAGCCGCGCCGCGTCGGGACGTTGAGTTCCTGCATTTAAATGCCGCCTCCAAAACATTACTAATTCCTAATTCCTAATTGTTAAAAATGCAACGGTGCGCGGGCGTGGAGTAGCAGGCATTGCACGAAACGCACTTTGAAACGTCGCTTGAGCCGTCGAAAAATTTTTTCGGC
This sequence comes from Quinella sp. 1Q7, assembly GCA_015206805.1. GTDB lineage: Bacteria > Bacillota > Negativicutes > Selenomonadales > Selenomonadaceae > Quinella. The sequence continues at coordinate 12,529 of JADEZP010000049.1, forward strand.
AAGTCGGGCTCACGAATCAGCGGGCGCGACAAACTCAACAGCGCAATTTTCGTGGCGGACAAAATTTTTTCCATGAGACTGCGACTGCGCCAACCTCCGACGCAAATCACGGGAACGGCGACTTCCTCGGCAAGGTGCGCCGCGAATCCCGCGAAATAGCCTTCGTCGACGCCCGCACGAATCCCGCGAATCGACGTGCCGTTGCCGCTGACCTCAATCGAATCAATTCCCGCGTCGACAAGCAGTTTGCAAATCGCCAAACTTTCCGACTCGTCAAGCCCGCCGCTCGTGAAGTCGTTGCAGTTGATTTTTATCGTCACGTGGAGACGTGGAGCCGCCGACTTTATGCCGCGCAGGATGTCAAGCAAAATTTTCGCACGACCTTCCGTCGAGCCGCCGAATTCGTCCGTGCGTTGATTGACGCGCGGGCTGATGAATCTGCTCAAGAAAAAGAAATGCGCCGCGTGAATTTGCACGCCGTCAAAGCCGCAAGCCTCCGCCCGACGTGCCGCGTCGACGAACATTTTTATCACGGTGCGAACGTCGCGGGCAGTCATATCGTTTTCGCCGACCTCGACGCCGTCCCGATAGAACGCTCCCAACGCAAGTTGACTTATCGCCGCGCAGTCCTCCGCGTGAATAATTTCGACGAGCCGCCGATATTGCGGAATAAGTTCGTCGTCGCAAAGTCGCATCATGCCGCCGAAATAATAATCGTTCGCCGCGACACTCGTAAAGCCCGTGACAATCGCTCCGACGCCTCCGCGTGCCAATTCGCGATAAATTTTATACGTGTCGTCGCCGATTGAGCCGTCGTCGTCCGCGAGACCTTCCCACGTCGCCGAACGTATCAAACGATTTTTTACGTGCATGTTGTGCAGTTCAACCGCCTCAAAAAGATTTTTCATGTTACCGCCTCCAAAAGTTTGACTGTGCGCAGTATAATCGTGACTAAAATTTTTGGCGAGAGCACAGATTAAATTTCCCGCCTTGGAGGCGCAATGATGACCGAAAAAAATTATCCGATTGACGCGACGCTGAATGATGTCGTCGAAAAAAAATGCCCGATACTGCACGCAATGAGCGTTATCGGGTCGAAGTGGAAGTTGCCGCTGATATGGTACCTGCACGAAAAAGACGCGACGCGTTACAACGAGCTCAAGCGGCGAATCCCCGGCATAACAAACATCATGCTGACGAAGTCTCTGCGCGAGCTTGAGGCGGACGGGCTTGTCGAGCGGCGCGAATTAGTTTCTGCTCCGCCAAAAATCGTTGAGTATTCGCTGACGCCGCTTGGACAGGAACTTATTCCTTTGCTCAATGAGCTGTACGCGTGGGGGCGAAAATTTCTTCGCGGCACGTAAAAAAATCCCCGACGCGTTGTCGAGGATTTTTTTGTTGCTTGAGTTGACGGCTTACAAGACGATGTGCGCCATAACGAAGCCGACGCAGCAGCCGCTTATGACGCCGATTAAGCCGGGTATCATGAACGAGTGATTCAGAATGTATTTGCCGATTCGCGTTGTGCCGGAGCGGTCGAAGCCGATACACGCAAGGTCAGACGGATAAGTCGGCAGGAAGAAGTAACCGTAGCACGCGCTGATAAACGACATGATGATAACGGGGTCCATACCGACGCTCAACGCCATTGGGAAGACGATTGCGATTGCCGCCGCCTGCGAGTTGACGAGCTTACTTGTCAAGAACGCGATAATTGCGAACGCCCACGGATATTCCGAAACGGCGTTGCCCAAAAATTCACGCAGGAACGCCATGTGCGCGCTGAAGTAGGTGTTCGCCATCCACGCGACGCCGTAAACCGATACAAGCGCGACGATACCGCTTTTGAAGACTTGGCTGTTGCCGACATCTTTGGCTTTGACTTTGCAGACGACGAGGATAATCGCGGCGACGAGCAACATTACCATTTGGATGACCGCCGTCATTGAAATGGCTTTCATTTCGCCCTTTGCGTTCGGGAAGTGCGGCAGCAGGTCGGGGAAGTTGCCGAGCAGTGCGATAACGATAATTCCGCCGAAGAAAATGTACATTGCGTGATAGAAACTTGCGGGCAATTCCTTATCCATGAGCGATTCGGTGTCGCCGTAAACGTAATCGCGGTTGGTCGGATCTTTGATGAATTCTTGGAAGCGTTCGTCCTTGTCGAGGTCTTTGCCGCGACGATAACTCCACAGCGCGGCGCAAAGTACGCCGATACCCGTTGCGGGCATTGCGACTGCCAAAATTTGCAGGACGGTGTAATTGTGACCTGCCGTTGCCATGAAGCCGACGATTGACACGATTGCGACGGAAACGGGCGACGCGCAGATACCCATTTGCGACGCGACGGACGCGACTGCCATGGGACGTTCGGGGCGGATGTTCTGTTTAATCGCGATGTCGTAAATAATCGGGAACATTGTGTAAACGACGTGACCCGTTCCGCACAGCACCGTTAAAAACCACGTTGTCAGCGGCGCGAGAATTGTCACGTGTTTCGGATTGTTGCGCAGGAATTTTTCCGCATACTTGAGCATGACCGTTAAGCCGCCCGATGTTTGCAGGAAGCCCGCGCAGGTTACGACCGCCAAAATCGTCAGCATGACGTCGATTGGCGGAGAGCCGGGCTTGTAACCGAATACGAATGTAAAAACTACGAGACCGATACCGCTTATGACGGCAAGCCCGATGCCGCCGTGGCGCACGCCGACGAGTAAGCACGCCAGCAACACCAAAAATCCCAAAAGCATTTCCATAAAGACCACCTCACTAAAAACTATGAATCATTCCGCGAAAAATATTCGTTGCGTCAAATGTATTTCCTGCAACATAACAGCCGCCTATCGTGAAATAAATTTTCCGTCAAAAGATACTGCGGCGACGTTGCGCGGCGATTCGTCGAGCCACAGCCGCTTGCACGTGAGCCGTCCGCCACAAAATAAAGTTCGCGTCAAAAGATACTGCGGCGACGTTGCGCGGCGATTCGTCGAGCCACAGCCGCTTGCACGTGAGCCGTCCGCCGCAAAATAAATTTTCCGTCAAAAGATACTGCGGCGACGTTGCGCGGCGATACGTCGAGCCATAGCCGCTTGCCCGTGCGATTTGTCCATTTTGTAGACGTAAGCCATGACTTCGGCAATCGCCTTGTAAAGTTCGGGAGGAATTTCGCGGTCAATCTCAAGAGCCATCAACATGTTGACGAGCGTTTTGTCTTGATAGACGGGCACGGAATTTTTCTGCGCGGTCTCAAGAATGTGTTCGGCGACGTGCCCGCGACCTTTGGCAATGACGCGCGGTGCGTTGTCGCGTTCAGCCTCGTATTTGAGCGCGACTGCTTTGCGGTGCGGCGTGATGTTCGTTTGTTGTCGGTTGAAGTCGTCCTGTGCTGCCATATCAATCATCCTTGTCAGTGAACTTTATCGAATTATATTTGCCGCCGTTGACGCCGTCAAGGTGCCGAATTTTCTGCGCGGGCGACGGGCTGTCTGTCGCGTCGACCGGCTGTGCGCCGTCCGAACGTTGCGACTTAATTCGATGTTTAGTATCTACTTTTCTTTGCTTGCCCAAAGAAAAGTAGCAAAAGAAAGGGCACCTCGCGGGGGCGTTAGTCCCGAATGTTCCAACGTTGCGTTCACCCGTAGCCGAATGTGCCCGCAATATAAACATCCTGTTTATGTTGCGGGCGGGACCGCGCGTCCATGCGCGGTCCAATATTCGCGGCGGGTGTTGCGCAAAAAAATCAGAGCCCCCGAAAATTTTTCGAGAGCTCCGTTTGTTGTCGGATGTCGGAAATTATTTCGTCGCCATGCCCGCTTGAGCCGCAACTTCAGCCGCGAAGTCGGTTTCTTTCTTTTCGATGCCTTCGCCGAGCTGATAACGCGTGAAGCGCAAAACTTTTTCGCCGCCGAGAATGTCTTTGACTGTCTTATCGGGGTCTTTGACGAAAATTTGTTCGACGAGGCAGACTTCCTTGTAGAATTTGTTGATGCGACCGAGAACCATCTTTTCGACGATTTTTTCGGGCTTACCCTCTTCGAGTGCCTGCTTGCGGAGAATTTCTTTTTCGTGCTCAAGTTCGGACGCGTCGACACCTGCGCGGTCAACGGCTGACGGATTGGACGCGGCGATTTGCATTGCGATATCTTTGCCGAGTTCGTCGCTGCCGCCCGTCATTTCGACGAGCACGCCGATTTTGCCGCCCATGTGAATATACGTCGTGAGCTTGCCTTCCGTCTGATACGTGACGAAACGGCGGATAGAAATTTTTTCGCCGATAGTCGCAGTCGCTTCCGTGACAAGGTCGGAAACTTTTTTGTCGCCGATAACGCCGTTGTTGAGCGCGTCAAGGTCGGCGGGATTCGTCGCGGCAATGTGTTCGATTATTTGCTTTTCGAGTGCGCGGAATTGTTCGTTGTTGGCAGTGAAGTCGGTTTCGCAGTTGAGCTCCATCAAGACGCCCGTTTTGCCGTCGGGGGTGATGTAAGCGGCAACGGCACCTTCAGCCGCGACACGTCCGGATTTTTTGGCGGCTTTGGCGATACCTTTTTCGCGCAGGTAGTCAATCGCCTTTTGCATGTCGCCGTCGGTCGCGGTAAGAGCTTTTTTGCAATCCATCATACCCGCGCCCGTTCTCTCGCGCAATTCCTTAACAGCACTAGCACTGATAGCCATATATGTCACCTCAAAAATTTTTCAAGCTAAAAATTATTGTTCGGCAGTCTCCTCGTCGGCTTGAGCGTTTTCCGCGCCTTGGTTGCCTTCGAGCATTGCGTCGGCGATTTTGGCGGTGAGGAGTTTGACGGCGCGAATTGCGTCGTCGTTGCCGGGGATAACGTAATCAATTTCGTCGGGGTCGCAGTTCGTGTCGACAATGGCGACAATCGGGATGTTGAGCTTGCGGGCTTCGGCGACGGCGATACGTTCCTTGCGCGGGTCGACGACGAACAATGCGCCGGGCAATTTGTTCATTTCCTTGATGCCGCCGAGATACTTTTCAAGACGCGCCATTTCGTGACGGAGTTGCATGACTTCCTTTTTGGTCAAGACTTCAAACGTGCCGTCCTGCTCCATGGTTTCGAGTTCTTTGAGGCGGCTGATACGTTTTTGGATCGTTTGGAAGTTGGTGAGCATTCCGCCGAGCCAACGCTCATTGACGAAAAATTGTCCGCTGCGAAGGGCTTCCTCCTTGACGGCTTCTTGAGCTTGTTTCTTCGTGCCGACGAACAGAATCGATT
>JADEZP010000050.1 GCA_015206805.1 Quinella sp. 1Q7
CTGTATCAAATGGCATTCCCGATATATTTTTTCGCGCTGACGGTATCGCAAGCGGGCGTGCCCGTGGCAATTTCAATCATCACGGCGGAGCGCGTCGCCCTGAAAGACATTTACGGAGCGCGGCGCGTCTTCCACATATCGCTGATATTAATGCTGTTCACGGGAATATTTTTTTCCGTGCTCACGTATTTTTCGGCAAGCTGGCTGATTGAGTGGCAATTTATTCGCGACCCGCGCGCGTACATGTCGGTAGTTGCCCTTGCGCCGACAATTTTCTTCGTGACGTTTTTGGCGTCGTCGCGGGGATATTTGCAGGGTTGGCAGCGCATGACGCCGACGGCGGTCAGTCAAATCGTCGAACAAATTTTCCGCGTGATAACGATGATTGTGCTTGCGGACTTGTTCCTGCCGTGGGGACTTGATTACGCGGCGGCGGGCGCAAGTTTGGGAGCACTTGCAGGCGCGGTGACGGGCTTAATCGTGCTGGTTTACTTCCACATCAAGCTGAATCGCGAAATTGAGCAAATATACGGCGCGAACTTGCAACCGTTGCCCGAAACCGCGAATGAGCCGACGTTTTCCATAATCAAGCGGATTTTCAAGCTTGCACTGCCCGTCAGCGCGGCGTCGATAATGTTGCCCGTCGTGTCGAATTTGGACTTGATGATCGTCCCGCAACGGCTGGAAGTCGCGGGCTACTCGGTGCACCAAGCGACGGAACTTTTCGGCTACTTGACGGGAATGGCTGTGCCGCTCGTGAATCTTGCAACGATTTTGACGGCGTCGCTTGCAGTGTCAATCGTGCCCGCAATTTCGGAGGCTCGTGCGCTCAAAGATACGGCGCGAATCTTCCGCAATACAGCCGCCGCCGTCCGAATATCGAACTTCGTTTGCTTCCCCGCGTTCGTGATTGTGTTTTTCCTCGCGACGCCGATTGCAAGCTTGATTTACAACGCGCCGGGCGCAGGTCCCGCCGTGATGATTTCCGCCGTGTCGATTATCTTGCTCGGATTGCACCAAGTCTCGACGGGCGTACTTCAAGGGCTCGGACATACGACAATCCCGATGATTAACATGGTGCTTGCGGCGGCGGCAAAGGTCGTGCTCAACTGGACGCTGACTGCAATGCCCGAACTCGGCATAATGGGCGCGGCGTGGGCTACGGCGGCTGATATGGGCGTCGCGGCGTTCATCAATCTGTATTTTATCCACAAGTATATCGGCTACAAGCCCGAACTCGGTCAGCTCATCAAAACGGTCATTGCGGCGGCGGCAATGGCTTTGGTCGTGAAATTTTTCTACGACTTGACGGCGGCTCAATGGCACATGGAAATTTTCTCGACGTTCGGCGCGATATTCACGGGCGGCGTTGTCTATGTTGCGACGTTGGCACTTATCGGCGGATTGCTCGAAGGCGATATGGCGCGTATCCCGCTCGTCGGCAAGTTCGGCATTAAAATTTTCCGCAAGCTCGGCATCTTCAAGTGAGCGGGCAACTCGCCGTCCGAACGTTTGAACTTCGATTGAGTTTGTAGAATCTACTTTCTTTTGCTTGTCCAAAAGAAAGTAGCAAAGAAAAGACAGCCGCCTACGAAAACGTCACGTTTTCTAACGGCGGCGACAAGGACGCACATCCATGTGCGCCCCTTAAGTTCACAGCTCGATTTTATCGTTAAGGTATTCGCATGAAAAAAATTTTGCTCGTTTACAATCCCGTGTCGGGACACGCCGCGTTCAGAACTCGGCTGGACACCGTCATCGAAAATTTTCAGCGACGCGGAATTTTTTTGTCCGTATACCGCACGCAAGCCGACGACAATTCCAACTTCGCAGACTGCGTCAAACTTTCGGGCGCGGACGGAATCATTGCGGCGGGCGGTGACGGTACTCTTCACGCCGTGATTAATTGGCTCAAAAAAAATTCGCTCGACCTGCCCGTCGGAGTTATCGGTTCGGGCACATCAAACGACTTCGCCGCACATCTCAACATCGACGCCGAAAATTACTTCGACGCCATTGCGCAGGGCAGAACGCGTCCCGTCGACCTCGGTCTTGTCAACGGCAGCGAATATTTTATCAACGTCGCAAGCGCGGGCGTCTTCACGTCCATTGCTCACGAAGTCGGCTCGCGACTGAAAAATTTTCTCGGCAAAAGCGCGTATTACCTGCGCGGGCTCGGCGAATTGCGCAACTTCAAAGCCGTGACGTTCGACATCACCGCCGACGGGCGGAAATTTTCCGTGGAGGCGTTTTTATTTCTGGTGCTCAATTCTCCGTCGGTTGCAGGCTTCAAAAAAATTTCGTCCGCCGCGCAGATTGACGACGGTTTGCTTGACTTGCTGTTGCTCAAAAAAAATTCGCCGCGATCTTTAATGACCGTGGCGCGGAAAATTTTGGCGGGCTCAACCGTCGACGACGACGAAAATATTTTCTCGTTGCGGGCGAGAACGTTCGAGATAAGCTCCGCCGCCGCATTGACCGGCGACCTTGACGGGGAGGCGGGCGACCCGTTGCCGCTTAGAATCGAAACTTGCCGTCACGCGCTGAATTTTTTCTGCTGAATAATCACAATACGTCGGCGAAATGCGGGCGCAACTTCCTGAAGCACCACGCGCCCAAAATCATCACCGCCGCCGTCACCAGCCAGAAATACGCCGTCAAATGCGGGTGCTCCCAAAACCATTCGCGGTAGATGAAACTTTGCCGATAGCCCTCCACCAAATAATACGCGGGATTCAACTTCAAGACGAATTGGAAACGCTCCGGCACCATGTTCAAGCTCCAGAAAATCGGCGTGCCCCAGAATCCGAACTGCAAAATCATGCTGACGAATTGTCCAACGTCGCGCAGGAAGACCGTCAGCGAACTCGTCAGCCAGCTCAAACCCAGCGACAGGCATATCATCGCGAACAAATAGTACACGACCTGTAAATTGTAAATCGACGCCGCGTAGCCGTATGCCGCGAACATCAACATCAAAACCGCGACGAAAAACATGTGCACGACCAACGCCGAAATTATTTTCACGATTGGCAACAGCTCCACGCGGAAGACGATTTTTTTCACGAGGAACGCGCTTTCAATCACGGAATTCGTCGCGCTCGAAATGCTTTCGCTCAAGAAAAACCACGGGAACATTCCGCACACCAACCATAAAATGAACGGGAAGTTGTCTACGGGCGTCGACTTGAAACCGACTTGGAATACGAACCAAAAAATCATTACCGTGACCGTCGGCTGAATGAACGCCCATAAAATTCCCAGATACGAGCCCAAATATCGTTGGCGGAAGTCGCGCTTTGTCATCTGCCACAAAAATTTTCGGTTGGCAATGATGTCGCCTATCAGCCCGAACATTCAATCGCCTCCTGTTATATAAAAGTAAGTATTAAAACTCGAAAGAATTTTGCTAAAATTCAAGCGGACAGGTTTATTCTTTAAACCTCCTTTTGGGTTAAGTCCACTTAGCTTAGAGTGAAGACTCTGACCTGCAGAATTATGAGACGGCTGAAATTATGTCTTCTCATCGCTGAACAGGTTTTGAGCCGCAATGCATGAACTTTGCCGCCAATGTTTTTTTCGTCGTCGATATTGCTTCCGACTTCAAATGCAAAATTATCGCCCTCCTCGACCAAATTTTCCCCGAATACGAGAAAGTTTTTTCCGATACTTCAGCAAGTCGTCCGTTGAATTGCTTGCAAATTACACGACGCCCGAAGAAATGTTGTTGGTCGATTCCCAAACTCTTGCCGCCGTGATTTTCTCTGAAATTGGCGGTGACAACTGATGGGAGAATGTTCAAACGCGAGTCGCCGCGCCTTCGACGAGCTGTGTGACTTACTGCTAACGTCGCTACTTAAAGACTCTGCTGTCAGTCGTTCCTATCTCTTGAGCTTTCATAGTCGGTTAAAAAATTTTTCCGTGATAATAGCACAAAAAAATCCCCGCCGTAAATTTCCGACGTGGGAAATTTTTATTGGTCGTTCAAATTTGTGGGGGCGGCGTCGGTGCAGATTTCCTGCGGCAGACGTGAAGGTTATTTCGCCGAAGTAAACATGCCCGTCAATTTCGTAGAAGTCGACGCGCACAAATGCAAAACCCTTCGCGAGCATGTCGGCAAGTTCAGATTAAATTTGTGGGGGCGGCGTCGGTGCCTTCGGACTTGTAGCGGAAATTGCCCGCGCCCGTCAATTTCGTAGAAGTCGACGCGCACAAATGCAAAACCTTTCGCGAGCGTGGCGGCGAGTTCAGATTAAATTTGCGGGGGCGGCGTCGGTGCAGGCAACTTCAACAGCTTGCCGAGGTATTCGTCGGTGCCTTCGGACTTGTAGCGGAAATTGCCCGCGCCCGGCGTGAAAGTCATTTCGCCGAAATAAACATGTCCGTCAATTTCGTAGAAGTCGACGCGCACGAATGCAAAACCTTTCGCGAGCGCGGCGGCAAATTTTTTCATCAGCGCAAAATTTTTCGGCGGCGGAATATTTTCGGGATGAGCACTTCGCGGGTGATCGTTGCGCTCAACAATCGTCGGAGCCCAATGCATGTTGAAAAAATCTATTCGCAAATTCGCCAAGCTACCGTCAGCCGCGCGACCGCTTTCAACCGCACAATGCAACGGCTCCCCGTTAAAGCACCAAAATTTGTAGTTGTCGATGTCGGGATTGTCGCCGTCGGACATAAATTTTTCGGCAAGAATTTTCGGCTCAATGCGCGTGTAATGGAGCTCAAGGCACGGCACGGCGTAATCCATTGCCAACCACGCGTTAATCCGCCGCCGCGCGACGTTGACGTTGAATTTACTTTTGTCGCGGACGATTATATTCATTGCCGAGCCGTGGTTACACTTGAGCACGAATTTTTTTGGCAGGGCGTCGAAATTTATGGCGTCGAAGTCGTCCCACACGCCCAAAAGCGGAATCAGATAATCCGCGCCGATTTTCTCCGCGACAAAATTTCGCACAAGGTATTTGTCGGCAAGGCGGCTTTTGAGCGGCGTCGCGTCGAAAATTTTGATCCACTGCAATTTTTCCGTGAACGTCCGCACATTGTCGAAATCGAGCGGATACCCCGTGCGCAACTGAAATTCCTGCGCCAAAAGTTCCGCGTATTTTGTCGGCGGCATGTTCCTGTAGTGTCGCTTGCGCTGAATTCGGCGAACAGTCAGGTCTAAGAAACGATTTTTGGCGTCCGCGCGGTTGACGAACTCCAGCCCGCAAAAATACGTCAGCTGCGAGCCGTCGGAATTTCGCAGGTTGAAACTTTGCCAACCGTGCTTTGCGTCCCACAAGATGATTTTTTTCGGCGCAAGTCCGCGCCTGTAAAAATATTCCACGGCGGATTTGTCGGCGGTGAAGATTATCGCGTCGACGAGCTTAAGTATGAATGCGGGGAAATTTTTCGGCGCGAGTATCTCAAGATTGACGGCGGGAATTTTTTCGGGCTCATCGCTCAACAGCGCGACGATCTCAAAATCGCGACTGATTGCGTCGTCAAAAAATTTCCGTATGGTGTCCGCCGTGCCGTGTACCAAAATTTTCTTGCGTCTCAAACGAATCGCCTCCCGTGAAATTTTTCGGCAATGATAGCACAAAAAATCCCCGCCGCAAATTTCAGTCGCGGTAAGGATTTTCGGTCGTCAAAACGTCGCGGTCAACACCTGTTGGGTCAAGCGTCCACGCTTGCCGCCGCAATTAAATCGCCTCCAATGGCTCAATCGTTCTTGAGCGTGACGGTCGCGAGCGCGGCAACTTTGTCGTCGTCCTTGGTTTTCATGAGAATGACGCCTTGCGTGTTGCGCCCGATTGAGCGGATGTCGTCGACGCTTGTGCGGATAACAATGCCTTCCGTCGTGATAAGCAACAATTCTTGGTCGGGCGTGACGACTTTCATTGCGACGACTTCGCCGGTCTTTTCGGTAACTTTCATGTTGATTAAACCTTTGCCGCCGCGTCCCTGCGGACGATAAGCCTCCGTGGGCGTGCGTTTGCCGATACCTTCCGCGCTGACCGTCAAAACTTCCGCGCCCTTGCGCAATTTGTCCATGCCGATAACACGATCGCCGCGTTTGAGCTGAATACCCTTGACGCCGCGAGTACTCCTGCCCATTGAGCGAACTTCCTCCTCCGCAAAGGAAATCGCCATACCCTGCGCGGTGCCGAGGATAATGTAACGTTCGCCCTCCGTGAATTTGACGCCGATAAGTTCATCGTCCTTGTCGAGCTTGATGGCGACGAGTCCGCGTTTCATCATTGAGCTGAACTCCGACAGTTGCGTTTTCTTGACGATACCTTTGCGCGTCGCCATGAACAGATAACGCGTCGGGTCGAATTCGCGGACTTTAATCATTGCGGTAATCGTTTCGCCGGGCTCAATCATAAGCAGGTTGCTGATATGAACGCCCTTTGCCGTGCGACTTGACTCCGCAATTTGATACGCCTTCAGGTGAAAAACTTTGCCCTTGTTCGTGAAGAAAAGCACCGTGTGATGCGTCGTCGTGACCAAAATTTTTTCGACGAAATCTTCTTCCTTGGTGCCCATGCCGGTGACGCCGATACCGCCGCGTTTCTGCTTTTTGTAGGCGTCAAGGTCGATTCGCTTGACGTAACCGCCGTGAGTGAGCGTGATAACAATGTCGTCGTCGTTAATCAAGTCTTCCGCCTCGAACGGTGCAGGCTCCTCGCCGACAATTTCGGTGCGCCGCGTGTCGTTGAATTTGCTTTTGACGGCGGTAAGTTCGGACTTGATTATCTCCAAAATTTTTTGCTCGTCGGACAAAATTTCCTCGAACGACTTAATCGCGGCAAGGACGTTGCGATATTCCTCGTCGAGTTTGTCGCGCTCAAGACCCGTGAGCTTTTGCAACCGCAAGTCAAGAATCGCCTGCGCCTGCACGTCGCTGAACTCAAACCACGACATCAACTCGGACTTGGCGTCGTTGGCGGAAGTGCTGTCGCGGATAATTTTAATCACGCGGTCGAGACTTTTAACCGCCGTCGTCAAGCCGTCCAAAATGTGCGCACGAGCCCGCGCCTTCGCAAGGTCGAATCGCGTGCGCCGCGTGACGACTTCCTCTTGATGTTTGATGTAATGTTGCAGAATTTCTTTCAGCGACAGGATTTGCGGACTGCCGTTGACGAGCGCGAGCATTATCACGCCGAAACTGTCTTGCATTTGCGTATGCTTGAACAGCTGATTCAGGACGATTTGCGGCGTGATGTCGCGGCGCAGGTCAATCGCAATTCGCAAGCCTTCGCGGTCGGATTCGTCGCGCAGGTCGGTTATGCCCTCGATTGTCTTTTCGCGCACGAGGTCGGCAATTTTTTCGATAAGCCGCGCCTTGTTGACTTGATACGGCAATTCCGTGACGATGATGCGACTTTTGCCGTTGGGGAGCTTTTCAATCGACGTTCGCGCCCGCATCTTGATTGAGCCGCGTCCCGTGCGGTAAGCGTCGCGAATTCCCTCGCGCCCGATAATCAGCCCTGCGGTCGGGAAGTCGGGTCCGCGCACGATTTTCATCAGGTCGGTTGCAGTCGCGTCGGGGTCGTCAATCAAGCGCAACGTCGCGTCGACAATTTCGCCAAGGTTGTGCGGCGGAATGTTCGTCGCCATTGCAACCGCGATACCCGACGTGCCGTTGACAAGCAGTTGCGGGAACTTCGCGGGCAGAACGCTCGGTTCCTTGAGCGATTCGTCGTAATTGGGCACGAAGTCGACGGTCTCCTTGTCGATGTCCTGCAACATGAGCTCGGAAATTTTCGACATGCGCACTTCGGTATAACGCATTGCGGCGGCGGGGTCGCCGTCCACGGAGCCGAAGTTGCCGTGTCCGTCGGCAAGCGGATATCGCATTGAAAAATCCTGCGCCATGCGAACAATCGCGTCGTAAACGGAGCTGTCGCCGTGCGGATGATATTTACCCAAAACTTCACCGACGATGCGCGCGGATTTTTTGTAGGGCTTGCCGCTTGTCATACCGGCTTCCTGCATTGCGTAAAGGATTCGGCGATGTACGGGCTTGAGACCGTCGCGGACGTCGGGCAGGGCGCGCGCGACGATAACCGACATTGCGTAATCTATGTACGAAAATTTCATCTCGTGTTCAAGATTGACGGGAACAATTTTCCCGTGACCGAAGTTCAATTCTTCCACTGTATCACCTCATTTGAACGGTGTCGGCAATGTGCTTGCCGTCCGAACGTTTGAACTGAATTTGTCGTTTAATATCTACTTTTTCTTTGCTTGTCCAAAGAAAAAGTAGCAAAAAGAAAAGACACCTCGCAGGGGCGTTAGTCCCGATTGCCGCAACGTTACAGCTACCCGCAACTAATCGTGCCCGCAATATAAACATCCTGTTTATGTTGCGGGCGGACCGCGCGTCCATGCGCGGTCCTAAAATACGCGGTGTGTTCAAAAAAATAAAACCGGACTTGCGTCCGGCGGGAAATTTTCACTTTGAAATTGCTTCAAGGATGCCGTTGACGAATCGCCCCGAATCGTCCGTGCCGTAACGTTTGGCAAGTTCCACCGCCTCGTTTATGGCGATGCCTTTCGGGAGCGGCGGGTCGGCGAATTTCATTTCGTAGACGGCAAGTCGCAAAATATTTCTGTCCGCCGCCATAATTCGCGGCAACTGCCAGCCCTCTTTCAAGCGCGCCGTTATCATTGCGTCGATTTCGTCAAGGTGCAAGCGCGTGCCTTTGACCGTGCCGTCAATGTAATCGAAGTCTTTTTGTTGCGTGAGTTTGGGTTGGTCGTCGATCATCGTTTCAATCGCAAGGTTTTCGTAAGCGTCGGGCTCGGCGGGGTCGAAATTAAAATCCAGCTGAAACAACGCCTTGAATGCGGCTTCTCGTGCAAGTTTGCGGCTCATAAACAGTTACCAACTCCCGTTACCAACGCTGAATTTTTTCGGGCAACATCTCGTCGAGTTTCATGATGATTTTGTCGACAAGGTCGTCTTTGCTGTCGAAGCGCGAGCCTGCGAACAAGCCGATAAGCCCGCACAGCGCGATAAACAGCGTGTTAAAAAATCCGATTAACAGAATTGCGCCGCCCGTCAAAAGTCCCGCGACGAATCCGATTTTGCGCGTGCGGTGTCCCTCGAACATATCGATGACGAATTTTTTCACTGCCTCGAACATATCAATCACCGCCTATCGCACGCGACGCCGTTTTTGTTCGGCGGGCGGAGCTATCTGTTTGACTTTGACGTCGATTGGCGCGTAAAAATTTTGTTGCAGGGTGTCGTTGAGCGCGTCGTTGATTGCTTTGTTTGCGTCGCGGCTTGCGACGGGTGCCGAGTGACCTTCCGCCAATGTCAGCGTCAAGCGGATTTTCAGCGGCGCAATGGTGCTTGCGGACTTTTCGACGACGACCGCGACATCTTGAATGCCGTCGAGTTGTGATACCGCGCGTTCGGCGATTCTTCTGACAACTTCGTATTCGACGCGGACAAGCCCGAAGTCCGTTTTGCGCAATAAAAATTCTCCGCTGCTCGTGCGCATTGTCGGCAGTGTCACGACTTTTTTGGTTCCCTTTACGATTCGATTGATAATGTCTCTTAACATATCGGCACCTCAAATGACACGCCGCTCGCGCTCAACAATGGCGTGAGTGACTTCGTTGACTTTGACTTCGACGGGCACGGCGGGCAGTTCAAGGGCGGTTTGCAGGGCGTCGTCGATTGCGGCGACTGCGGCTTCGCTGACACGCGGTGCGGAAAAACCTTGACCGAGCGCGATTATTACGCGGACTTTAATCGGCATATCGCCGCTTTGTTGGTAAACGGAGGCTTCGACTTCGCGCACGCCGCTGACGGTAATTGCCGCGCGTTCAACGACGCTGATTATCGCGGGCACGGTAACTTTGACTTCGCCGGGCTTACCGACCTCCAAATGAACGTCGCCCGACGCGATTGACAGACCTTTGCTTGAGCGGGCGAATACCGCCGTCAAAAGTATCAAGCTTGCCAAAATCATGACGACGAGGACTGCCAATGTTTCTTGTCGCGCGAGTATGTGTTGCAGTTCGTTTTGCCACACGTCCGCCGGAATGAGTTGCAGATATACGCCCGCGCACACGATTGCCGTTGCCAACACTGCGAGGACGTAAAAAAGCAATATAAGGCGTCGAATTATCCCCATAAAACTTTTTCACCTCCCGCAGAATGTAAAGCTGACTTGCTCAATGGACGCGCGTATCTTCCTCTTTGGTTTCGTCTTCGGGGAAGCTGACGCCCTGCACGTGCACGTTGACTTCCACGACGCTCAAGCCCGTCATGGTTTCGATAGCGCGTTTGATGTTCTCTTGCGCCGCAAGCGCGACATCGGGAATGCGCGCGCCGTATTTGACGATGATGAACAGATCGACTGCTGCCTCACGTTCGCCGACTTCGACTTTGACGCCCTTGGAAAAGTTTTTGCGACCGAGCATTTCCGCGATACCGCCGACGACTCCGCCGCTCATGCCCGCGATACCGTCGATTTCCGTTGCCGCAAGTCCTGCGATGATGCTTACGACTTCGTCAGCGATTTTTATCGCGCCGAGTCCCGAATCGTTTTTCACCAAATCTTTTTCTTCCGCCATTATGATGAACCTCCTCAAATTCTTTGTGACGGTTGCCACTTTTTCGGAATTATTCGCCGCATTGCCGAATATCCCTGCCGCCGAAAAAATTTTTGCGTTTGCGGGCGGCGGGTGATATATTTTCGCGGGGCGACGGGTTGCGCCGTTCCAAGCGTTCAGCTGAATTTAAGTTTATAGCATCTACTTTCTCTTTGCTTGCCCAAAGAGAAAGTAGCAAAGAGAAAGGGCACCTCGCGGGGGCGTCAGTCCCGATTGCCGCAACGTTGAGCCTACCCGCAGCCGACTGTTGCCCGCGGACTTCGCGTCACGCTCAGTGCGCGGGCAGGGCGCGCGTCCATGCGCGCCTCTTGTTTCGTAAATAAAATTTTTCGGAGGGATATATATGTTTGAACGTAAGCTTACGCGGCAAATAAACGTCGGCGGCGTCAAGGTCGGCGGCGGCGCACCGATTAGCATTCAATCGATGACCAATACGAAAACTCACGATACGCCAGCGACGGTTGAGCAAATCAATCGGCTTGCGGAGGCGGGTTGCGACATTGTGCGCGTCGCCGTGCCCGACATCAACGCCGCGAAAAATTTGGGCGCGATAATTTCTGCCGTCGACGTGCCGATTGTCGCGGACATTCATTTTGATTACAAACTTGCGCTTGAATCGATTGCTCAAGGCGTGGCGGCATTGCGGCTCAATCCCGGCAACATCGGCGGCGCGGCTCACGTTCGCGAAGTCGTCAAATCTGCGCGGGCAGCGAAAATCCCAATCCGAATCGGCGTCAACGCGGGCTCATTAAGTCGCAAGCTCCTGCAAAAATACGGCGGTCCGACGCCCGAAGCACTCGTTGAGTCCGCGCTCGACCACGTGGCGATTTTGGAGGCGGAAGACTTTTTCGACATAAAAATTTCGCTCAAGGCTCACGACGTGCCGCTGACGCTTGCCGCTTACCGATTGATGAGCGCGAAAAAAAATTACCCGCTCCATCTGGGCATAACGGAGGCGGGCACCGTCAACACGGGCGTCATAAAATCTGCGGTCGGTATCGGCGCGCTACTTGCCGAAGGTATCGGCGACACAATCCGCGTTTCGTTGACGGGTGATCCGCTCGTCGAAGTCAAAGTTGCGGCGGAGATACTCAAGTCGCTCGGACTTCGTGACGGCGGCGCGACGTTGATTGCCTGTCCGACATGCGGGCGCACGCGAATCGATTTACCTGCCATTGCCGCGCAGGTTGAGGAAAAAATTTCTACCGTCAAAAAAAATCTTACCGTCGCTGTTATGGGCTGCGTCGTCAACGGTCCCGGCGAGGCGCGTACTGCCGATGTCGGCATTGCGGGCGCGGACGGCGAGGGAATTATTTTCCGCAAGGGCGTCATTGTCCGCAAGGTGCCCGAATCCGAACTTGTCGCCGAACTTTTTGCCGAGATCGATAAAATTTTGGCGGAATGACCTGTCGACACTTACGCCGCGATTCGTCGCGTGACGGAGCGTTGAAAATTACGCCGCGTCCATAAAAAAATTCCCCGCTGCTCATTGCGAGTGGCGGGGAAAATTTTTTTTCGGGTTGCAGTAAGGTAAAGTGTCAGAAGTTTGCTTTAATCAGCGCGAAGAGTTTGGAATACGGCGTGACGCTTGTAAAGTGCGTTATCGCGGCGTCGAGACCGTTCGCCTTGATGAAGTCTTGAACTTCGACGGCTTCCTTGTCTTCGGCGTAATCGAATTTGAGCGCGGCGGCAATGACCTTTGCGAGCGCGACGGGACGTCTGCCGCTTTCAATGAGCTGCGTCGCGGGGGAAACGAGGCGGTCTGCGGCGGAAAGTTTGCGTTTCGGACCGCGTGCCACGCGTGTGACTTCGTCGCTTATTTCGGGATTTTTAAAGCGCGTTTCGGTCGTCATGACGTATTTTTGATGAACAATCGGGTCGAAGCCGTACTTGTCAATCAACAGCGCGGAAGTTTCTGCCCAAACTGCGCGTGCCGCCGCAACAATGTCGTCGTCGCGCATGGCGGAGCTGATGTCGGGCAGTCCCTTTTGATACGCAAGGTAAGCAATCGACGCGTGCCCCGTGTTGACGGTGAACAGTTTGCGTTCGATATACGCGCCGAGATTGTCGACAAGCGTCATACCCTTAATCGGCGGCAGTTCGCCGACAACGCCGTTTGAATCAACGTCCCATTCGGCGTAGGGCTCGACCTTGACCAAAAGTTTCTCGTAATTTTTCTGGAGCGGAACAATTCTGTCGACGGCGGCGTCGGGGAAGCCGATAAGCTTTTGGACTTCGGGCTTGACGTCGTCCGCAAGATTTTCGTAGACAAAATTTTTCAGCACGGTTGAGCCGCCGACCATGTTTTCGCACGCAATGATGTTGAGCGGCGTTTTGTTGACGGCAACGCGCTTGGTGAGACCTTTGGCGATATTCGGCGCGATAAATTTTAAGATGTTCGGACCGATAGCCGTGGTGACGATGTCCGCGTCGCAAATGGCGTCGAGCAGGGCGTCAAGGTTTTCATTGCTGTTGATTGCGCTGACGTTTTCGACGAGCGTTTTATCCGCCGCGCCGAAGATTTGCACGTTGTACTTGCCGAGCGTGTTGATGTCGTCGACGAGCGGTGCCGCCACGTCCACGAACGTCACGTGATAACCCGCCTGACTAAGCAACAGTCCGATAAAGCCGCGCCCGATGTTGCCTGCGCCGAAGTGTACAGCCTTTTTCATGTCGTTACCTCCTATTTACGCAGTGATTCAAAAAATTTTGCGTCGACAGGCTCAAGCCATTCCGTCGAAACTTCCGAGTTCGATTGCATGATTGATAGGTGTTGCATCATTTTGCCGGGTGCCGCGCCGTGCCAATGCTTGACGCCTTCGGGGACGGTGAACACGACGCCGGGGATTAATTCAACGGGCTCTTGTCCCCAAATCTGAACGTAACCGCTGCCCGACTCCGCGACGAGAATTTGACACGTGCCGTGATGAATGTGCCAGAAAGTGTGCGCGCCGTCAATGAACGTGACGTTCGCGACGCCCATTGATTGTCCCGACGTGAGCGGCGCGAGGAACGTCCTGCCCGTGAAATATTTTTCGTAGGCGACATTCGGATTGCCGACGGGGAAAATCGTCCCGCCGCTGTTCGCGACTTTAACGGTCACTTCGTCCGCCGTGGGATAATCCGCCGCTTGAGCGACTGCCATGCCCGTCAACATACACGCCGCCGCCGTCAACGCTGCCAAAAATTTTTTCATGCGATTAACCTTTCGTGAACATGTCGAAGAGAACTTTCGGATCTTTCGTCGTGTAAGCCTTCTGCAAATCGGCTTCGGAATATTCCATCGTGATTGTCGCCAAATTCGCGATTATCGCAAGGTGGTCGTCGCCTTTGCCCGCGATACCGACAATCAAGTGCGCGGTGTTTTCGTCGGAGAACTTGACGCCCTGCGGATATTGCATGACGACGAGACCGGTTTTGATGACGTGTTTCTTGACGGCGTTTTCACCGTGCGGAATGGCGATACCTTGACCGATATACGTTGAAATGTCGCGTTCGCGTGCCAACATGCCTTCGATATATTCCTTTTCGACGTAGCCGCTCTTGAACAGCAACTCACCCGCCGCACGAATCGCATCTTCCTTGCTGACGGTCTTCAAGCCGACAACGACGTTTTGCGGGAGCAGGATACCTTCTTTGAGCGCGGTACCGGATTCTTCTTCGCCGCCGTCGGATACGGGAGCCTCGACGCCACCGCCTTTGAGACGTTCGCTGATGATGTCGTAAACGTTGTTGTTCGTGAAGTCCTTAACCCAAATGTGCTCGGCTTGCGGAGAATCTGCGCGGGCACGTTCGGCAAGTTTTTCGTGGCTGACGACGATTTGAGCGTCCTTGGGAATGTTGCCGATTGCGAAGTTTTTAACGGTGATGTTTTTGTAGCCGTCCTTTTGGAGTTTTTTACGGAGAGCCGCCGCGCCGAGTGCACTTGAGCCCATGCCCGCGTCGCAAGCGTAAGCGATAAACTTGATGTCCTTGCCCGCAACTTGCGGTTCGTCGGACGCAGATTGACCTTTGGAAGCCGCCTTCATGGACTTCATGCTTGCTTGCGCCGCCTCAAGTGCGTCTTCCTTTTCAGCGTCCGCAGCCGCCGTCGCCTTGATAAACACTGAACTGATTGCGAAACTCACACCTGCCGCCGCCGCGACTGCCGCGACGTTCGCGAAGTACGCGCCGGGAGCCGTCATTGCCATTATCGCGATAAATGAGCCCGGTGCCGCAGGAGCGACCAAACCGCCGTTGAGCATTGTCAGCGTGAAAACACCCGTGACGCCGCCCGCCATAACCGCAAGAATCAGCGCGGGTTTCATGAGGACGTAGGGGAAGTAAATTTCGTGAATGCCGCCGAAGAAGTGAATTATGACCGCGCCGGGAGCCGACCCCTTTGCATTGCCGACGCCGAACAGTGAATACGCAAGCAGTACGCCGAGACCGGGTCCGGGATTCGATTCAATCATGAAGAACACCGATTTGCCGACCTCTTGAGCTTGTTGCATGCCCAGCGGTGTGAAGACGCCGTGGTTGATTGCGTTGTTGAGGAACAGAATTTTCGCGGGCTCGACAAGCAGTGATACCAGCGGCAGAAGTCCCGCGCTGACGATTGCGCCGACCGCCGAGGCAAGTCCGTCCGTGATACTTGAGACAATCGGTCCGACGAAGCTGTACGCCGCGCAGGCAAGTACGCCGCCGATTATGCCCGCCGAAAAGTTGTTTACGAGCATTTCGAAGCCGCCGGGGATTGAGTCTTGCGCCGCCTCGTCGAATTTTTTAATCGCGACGCCGCCAATCGGACCCATAATCATTGCGCCCATAAACATCGGAATATCCGTGCCGACGATTATGCCCGCCGTTGCGATTGCTCCGACGACTCCGCCGCGGTGACCGTAGACGACTTCGCCGCCCGTGAAGCCGATAAGCGTCGGGAGCAACCATTTTGCCATCGGTCCGACAAGTTCCGCCAGACCCTCGTTCGGAATCCAGCCTGCAGGGATAAAGAGTGCTGTGATGAAGCCCCATGCAATGAACGCGCCGATATTCGGCATGACCATTGCGCTGAGGAAGCGACCGAATTTTTGCATCGCCTCTTGCATGTCAAACACCTCCAAAATAAATCAGTGTTGCTTAAAACCTGCGCTGATTGTAAACGGGCGACGATACACTTGCAAGCAAAACACATTGCGCCGCGTCCCGAATCACTGCGGACAAAATTTCCCGCGCCCGTCCGCAATGTCCGCCGCCATCTTCGCTTGACAAGGCAACTTTGCAAGTTATAATTGACACAAAGTCTTTCAGAATTCACAGAAAGGACGTTGCCCTATGGATGTTGGCGAGGTTGTTGAAAAAAGTTTTCTGCGACCGATTGACAACACGTCGGTTGTGCAACAAGTGATTGACCGCTTAACTTATGCGATGATTTATAAAGAACTCCGCCCCGGCGACAAGTTGCCGACGGAAATGGAACTTGCGGCGAGTTTCGGCGTCGGACGCAACTCAATCCGCGAGGCGATAAAAATTTTGGTATCCTTCGGCGTGCTGGATATTCGTCGACCCGAAGGAACTTTCGTTGCCAACGGCTTTTCCGACAAAATGATTAATCCGTTGCTGTACGGCATCATACTCGACCAGTCGGACTCAATCGATTCGCTCAAGGAGTTGCGCGAGTGGGTTGACTACGGCATACTTGAATTGGCGATGGAAAAGGCGGAACCCGAAGATCTCTTTCAGCTTGAAGAGCAACTGCAAAATTTGTTGGCGGAAATTGACGGCGGCGACGCGCACGAAATTTTTGTTGCCGACGACAATTTTCACGAGGCGATATCGACTGCCGCGCACAATTCGTTGCTCGGACAAATCGCAAAACTTGTCCGCACGTTGACCAGCGAAATGCGCGTTAAAACAATCAGCAACATGATTAAAATCGGCAAGGGCGCGGATCTCAAAAAAGCTCACGAAGACTTGTTCAACATCGTGCGCCATAAAAACGACGCTTCCGCACGAAAACTGCTTGTCGAAGGCTATTTCTATCGCTACAACGTTCTGCGCAAGTGACGGCGACAAATTCAATCGGAAAATTTTTTCGGCGTGTTCATGCAAGCGTGGGCACGCTGTTATCATGTGACAGAGGGTCTGATTCATGAGCGTAACATTTGATTTCACTGGGAAAAATTTCGTCGTCGTCGGCGCGTCGAGCGGCATTGGTCGGCAAACGACATTGGAGCTGTCGCAAAGCGGCGCGAACGTTTTGGCTATCGGCAGGAACTTGGAGCGGCTCAACGAACTCAAGCGCAGTTCGCCCGTCAGCTTAATCAAACACCCGCCGATGATTTTCACGGAGCAACTTGACGTGACATTGGCGCGAGCCGACGATTGGTCGCTGGTGCTGGAAAATTTCACGAGCGCGGTCGGCAGAATCAACGGCGGCGTCTACACAGCGGGCATTTGGGGACTTACGCCGCTGAATTCCTTCGACGCCACGCTTGCCAAAAAAATTTTCGACACGAGCTTTTGGGGCGCGGTAAATTTCGTGCAGACGGCGACGCGCAAAAAATTTTCGGACGGCGGCGCGTCATTCGTGCTGATGAGTTCAATCGCGGGCGACTTCGCGGGCAAAAGTTTGTTCGCGTATTCGGCGGCGAAGGCGGCAGTTCAAGCGGCAGTCAAATCGTTCGCGACGGAAATTGTTCGCGGCAAACATCGCATAAACTCGGTTGCCCCCGCGTTCGTGCGGACGGAAATGATGCAAAACGAACTTTACGCGGCGACGGCAAGCGAGGAAATGATTTCGCGACACCTGCTGGGCTTGGGCACGGCACGCGACGTTGCGGGCATGATTATGTTCC
>JADEZP010000135.1 GCA_015206805.1 Quinella sp. 1Q7
GAAATTCTCTGACCATGTCGCGCGGCAAAATGTTCGGACCGTGTTTTTCGCCCGTGTGAAGTTTAATCGCGACTTTGCCGAAAATATTTTCGTTGATGAGCTTGTACAGCTTGATTAAGTGCGCGGCGTCGATTGTGCGCGTGAAATAAACTTTCGCCGCAGTGCCCGCGTAATTCGTGCCGGTGACGTTCTTGCTGCCGACGACGGGTGCTTGATTAGCCATAAAAATTTGCCTCCTCAATTTGACGGTATCCCCGCGCAGGGGATTGGTTTTGTGCAAAATATTATCGCTTAGAGTTTGCTCAAGTCAAGAAATATTTTAGAATCTACTTTTCTTTTGCTTGCCCAAAAGAAAAGTAGCAAAAGAAAAGGGCACCGCTACGCGCGGGGCGTTAGTAGTAATTGTTCCGACGTTACAGCTACCCGAAGCCGCACGTTCGCCGCATTGAAACATCCTGTTTCAGCGCGGCGAGTGGGGCGCACGTCCATGTGCGCCCCAAGCTACCGCAACTCGTAAGCCAACCGAAATGTTACGAAATTTTGTAACCGATGGCGCGGAGCCGCTTTATCGCGTCGGGCAGGCGATTCATCACGTCCGAGGCGATTAAACCTTCCGACTTGTCAGCCGCCGCCAAATTTCCTGCCGTGGAGTCAAATGCCCGTAAGCTGTACACGTCACGAAATTTTGTAACCGATGGCGCGAAGTTTCTTTATCGCGTCGGGCAGGCGATTCATCACGTCCGAGGCGATTAAACCTTCCGACTTGTCAGCCGCCGCCAAATTTCCTGCCGTGCCGTGGAGCCAAACGCCCGTAAGCGGCGCAAACGGTGTTTGTTTCATCAAGCCCGCTATCGTGCCCGCAAGCACGTCGCCGACGCCGCCCGTCGCCATTGCGCTGTTGCCCAGCGGTGATATAAAAATTTCGCCGTTCGGATAGCCGACGACCGTAGCTTCGCACTTTGCGACGATTATTGCGCGGAATTCCTGCGCGGCGCGACGAACCTCCTGCACGAGCGCGGGACGCAACTTTTCGACGGGGATATCGAGCAACGCGGACAGCTCTCCCAAATGCGGCGTGAGTATCGGAATTTGTTTGCACGACTTGAGCTCGTCGGCGTGACCGTTGAACGGATAAATTCCGTCCGCGTCGAGTATCAGCGGCTTGTCGAGTTCCGCGACGATTTTTTTGACCAGCGATTGAGTTTCGCGCTCCCGACCGAGTCCGGGTCCGATTAGTATCGCGTCGACCGTTTCCGCCAAGTCCAAAATTTTTTCCGACGCTTTGTCGCCGCCGATTATGCCGACTTTGACTTCGTCGAGTGGTGCCGTCATTACTTCCGTCAGCTTGACTTCGTAAATCGGATTGAGACTTTCGGGCGTGGCAAGCGTCACGAGTCCCGCGCCGACTTTCATTGCGCTCATTGCCGCCAACGTCGCCGCGCCCGTCATACCGCGTGAGCCCGCGACAATCAGAATTTTGCCGCACGTGCCCTTATGCGCATCTTTCGGGCGGGCAGGTAAAAATGTCAGCGCAAGTTCGTCGTCGACAAGCGTTTGATGAATTTCGTCCGTCAGCAAGCTTGCGGGCAGTCCGATACCGTCGACAATGAGCTTGCCGACATACGACGCGCCGGGGCAAATGTAATGTCCGACCTTCGGCAAACCGAGCGCGACCGTACAATCCGCCTGCATTGCCGCTTCGCCGACCGAGCCGCTGTCGACCTCAACGCCCGACGGAATGTCAATCGCCACGGTAATTTTTTTCACGGCATTGACCAGCCGAATCAGCCGCAACGTATTCGGGCGAATCTGTCCGCTGAAACCCGTGCCCAAAATTCCGTCGACAACCGCGTCGCAAAAGCGCAACGTCACCTGCAATCGTTCCCATGCTCTGTCGCTGTCGAGCAGTTGCATTTCAATGCCCATGCCGCGCAGAATCCGAATCTGCACGTTCACCGACGCCGTCCGATGATCTTTGTCGCCAATCAGAAAAATTTTCACGCGTGCGCCCGCATTCGACAAATACCTCGCCGCCGCCAATGCGTCGCCGCCGTTGTTGCCGCTGCCCGCCAATATGCAAATGTTCTTCTTGTCGACGTTGCCCAAAATATTTTTCGTCGCCTCGAATACGCAATGTCCCGCGCTCTCCATGAGCGACAGTTCAGGCAAGCCGTAGTTTTCCACCGCGCTCCGATCGATATCGTGCATCTGTTTGGCGAATGCCACTTTCATAAACAGACCTCCCGAAAAAATTTTACGCATTATATCAAAGCGCGCACGCTTTTACAAAGTTTAACGCAACATCCACGCCGCACTTCGTCGAGATGACTTTGCGACTGATCTTTGACATGCAAAATATTTTTCCGGACGTAAAAGATCGTGTGCACGAAAAAACCCTTCGACATGCCGTCGAAGGGTTTTTGTTTAGTTTCAGTCGTTGTCAGACTTTAACCCAGCCAAGTTGCTTAGCTTTTGCAAAGTCAGCTTGCGCTTTTGAATTGTAGCCGAGTACTTGATAACATTCTCCGCGACGTATGTACGCATAATAATCATTGGGAGCAAGCCTAATTGCCTCGTCAAAGTCGCGAATCGCATACCGGAAGTAAGATGGCGATTTTGCATTGTAGCCGAGTGCTTGATAACATTCTCCGCGAGAGTAGTACGCATAATCATCATTAGGATTAAGCTTAATTGCTTCGTCAAAGTCGCAAATCGCATACTCGTAATTTCTTAAGTTTTTTTGAGCACAGCCGCGAAATAAATACGTAGTTGCATTATCATTATACGGATTAAGTTGAATCGCCTTGTTGTAGTCTTCAATTGCCCGTCCGTATTGTTTTAAATTGTCATAAGCGAAACCGCGAGAGTAGTACGCAAAATGATAATTCGGATTGAGTTGAATCGCCTTAGAAAAATCGGAAATCGCCAGCTCGTATTGTCCGAGTTCGTTGTAAGCGATGCCGCGATCGGTGTACGCATCATAATCATACGGATGACGTTCAATCTGTAGTGTATATTTTCTAATTTTCTCATATGAACTCATAGATATCACTCCTAAAAAAAATCTTATGTTGTTTGCGAAAATCCCTCCGACGCGCCGCCGAAGGGATTTTGTTTTCTGATTGCGAACGTGCGCCGCATTTTTAGTTGTCGAGACGATTTTTAATTATCAATGGTTTCTTCTGACATGAAAATCATACATTCTGTCACGGGTCGAAGGATTATTCTGCTTTACTTTTTCGATCGCTTCGTCTTCGCTGTTTGCCGTGACGTTTGCGGCATGTTGAGAGTCTTTTGTCGAAGAACCGGTACTTCTAACCTTCCAAGTCACATAATATGAATACATACGAACAACCTCCTCAAAATAACTGAACAAGAATTTAACCTTTAAAATGTCGCAAGCATTATAAAAAAAAAAAAAGCGATTGTCAATGCCTAAAAAATTTTTTTGCCTTGATGTTTTCAGCGACAGGTTGCATGGTTTGTTTCGGAATACAAAAAAGCCCCGTCAAACTGACGGAGCGAAATTTTTATTCGATGATGCAAGTTGCGGTGGCGAAGTCGTGCGAATGGCTCAAGCTGACGAAAATTTTTTCGACGCCGCAATCGTTCGCCAATGTTTGAGCTTTGCCGCGCAGGAAAATTTTCGGGGCACCGCGCTCGTCGTTGACAATTTCAACGTCCGTGAGCCGCGTGACAATGCCCGTGCCCAACGCCTTAAAAAAAGCCTCCTTTGCCGCGAAACGTGCGGCGTAGGAGGCGGCGGAATTTTTCCCGCGACTTGCGCAATAAAGTTGTTCGTTCTTCGTGAAGACGCTGTTCAAAAAATGTTTCTTGCCGACGGCGCGGCGCACGCGGTCAATCTCTATAATATCCGTGCCGAGCCCGCGAATCATTTCACGACCAAATCCGCGTCCGTCAAGTTGCGGAAACCTTCGTTCGGATTGAACGTCAGCGAACGCGCAATGAGTATCTCGACGCGGCGATTTTTCTGCTTATTGTCGGCGGTATCGTTCATTGCGATTGGTCGGTATTCTCCGTAGCCGATTGCGGAAAATCTTGCGGGATTGAGATTCTGATTGATTGCCAGCAAATATTTCATGAAAGTCATTGCGCGCACGGAACTAAGTTCCCAGTTCGACGGGAACTGCGGCGTGTTAATCGGGTCAGTGTCGGTGTGCCCGCTTATCAAGACGCGTTCGGGCACCTCCGCCAAAAGTCCCGCGACGAGCGGTCCGATACGCTGTGATTCGGGAACGAGCTCCGCCGAGCCTGACGGGAACAAAGCTTTTTCCTTGATACGAATCATCAAGCCTTCTTCCTCAAGTTGCGTCGACAACTCGTCTTGCAAATTGTTTTCGCGGATGTATTCTTCAAGCTTAGCCTGCAAGTCTTGGAGCTGTTGATTTTCCTGCAGGTATGCGGCGTTACCGCGATCTTCGGACGTGATAATTTCGCGTTGCATTGAGTTTGACGGACCCGCCTTGTCGAAGAATGACGGACCGCCCATGTTGAATGCCGCCGTGAATGCCTGCGCCATTTGCACGAGCTTCGTCTGGTCGGTCTGCGAAATGGCGAACAGGCAGATAAACAGCGCAAGCAACAGCGTCATCAAGTCGGAATACGGCAGGAGCCAAGCTTCGCTGGCTTCTTCTTCGTGTTTCTTAGCGTGCTTTTTGCGTGCCAATTAAATCACTCCCTGCTCAAGCCTTCGCGCTCGCCCTGCGGAATGTAAATCATCAGTTTCGATTCAATTTGCGTCGGGGAGTCGCCCGCTTGCAGTGAAAGGATACCTTCCATAATCATGCGCTTATGGCTGACTTCGTTTTCGGATTTGATTTTGAGTTTGTTGGCGAACGGCAACCACAGGACGTAGCCGGTGAAAATGCCGAGGATTGTCGCGACGAATGCCGCCGCGATTGAGTGACCGAGCTTGTCAATGTCGTTGAGGTTGCCCAGTGCCGCGATAAGACCGACGACCGCACCCAGAACGCCCAGCGTCGGCGCGTAAGTTCCCGCCTGCGAAAAGATGGAGCGCATTTCGGCGTGACGCTGTTCCATAATCGTAAGTTCCGCGTCCAGCACGTCGCCGACGAATTCGGGATCCATGC
>JADEZP010000051.1 GCA_015206805.1 Quinella sp. 1Q7
TTGACGAGGTGTTCGAGGATTTTGTCCCACAAGCCGTTAAGGCGAGCACGACGATAAAAGCTGTACACGGTAAAGACCGGTGGAAAATCATGGGGCAAATTACGCCACTGGCAACCCGTTTTCACCAGATACAACACCGCATTGACCAATTCGCGCTTTTCCCATTTGTACTTACGCATATTGGAGAATAAGGGCGCGATAACTTCCCATTGCTCATTGGTTAAATCTGTTTCGTATTTCTGTCTCATAATGTACCTACTATATCACTTTTTTGATGTGAACACACGTTCTGAATTCAAACGTTACGGACGGCGCAACACCCGCGTTGCCGACAATTCGCGCCGCGCCTTGAAATGTCGCAAGCCCTGTTGTATAATCGTAAAAAATTTTCAATCTATTTTTCACAAGGGGGAAACTGAAATGATTTACACCGTAACGTTCAATCCCGCGATTGACTACATCATCCGCCTCGACAAGCTCACGACGGGCGCGATTAACCGCGTGACTTACGAACAAGTTCTCGGCGGCGGCAAAGGTGTCAACGTCTCAATCGTGCTTGGCAACCTCGGACACAAATCGACGGCTACGGGCTTCCTTGCGGGCTTCACGGGCGACGAAATCGTTCGCCAACTGCGCAACTTCAACGCCGCCGACGACTTCGTCAAGCTCGACGAAGGTTTCTCCCGCATCAACGTCAAAGTCAAAGCCGACGTTGAAACCGAAATCAACGGTCAAGGTCCCAAAATCAGCGACGCCAAACGCGAAGAACTCTTCAAGAAATTGGAGGCACTCGGCGAAGGCGACACGTTGATTCTGTCCGGCTCAATCCCCAACACGTTGCCCGACGACATGTACGAACAGACACTTTCGCGCATTCAGGGCAAGGGCATTCGTTTCGTCGTCGACGCGGAAAAAGGTTTGCTCCTTAAAGTCTTGAAGTTCAATCCGTGGCTCATCAAACCCAACAATCACGAACTCGGCGACATGTTCGGCGTCAAACTCAAGACCGACGAGGAAATTGTCACCTACGCGAAAAAACTTCAGGATATGGGCGCACGCAACGTTCTAATTTCAATGGCGGGCGACGGTGCAATTTTCGTTCCCGAAGGCGGCGAAACGTTCTTCAAGTCCGAAGCTCCGAAAGGCACGCTCGTCAATTCCGTCGGCGCGGGCGATTCGATGGTCGCGGGATTTGTCGCGGGCTACGAAGAGAGCGGCGGCGATTACAAGCAGGCGTTCCTTATGGGACTTTGCACGGGCTCGGCGTCGGCGTTCTCCGAAAACCTTGCCACGCGTCCCGAAGTCGAAGCTCTGCTTAAGTCGCTCAAGTAAGCTCCCTTGCCCACAACGACAAAGGAGGCTGTCAAATGAAAATTACAAACTTTATTTCCAAGAAGTCCATCGCGCTCAACGTGCACCCGACCGACAAAAACGAAGCGATTGATATGCTCGTCGATTTGCTCATGACGGCGGGCACAATCAAAGACAAAGCACTTGTCAAACGCGACATTCTCCGCCGCGAAGCTCAAGGCTCCACGGGTCTTGCCAACGGTCTTGCCACGCCGCACGCGCAAAATAATTCCGTCAAGAAGCCGTCAATCTCAATCATCACCGTGCCCGAAGGCGTCGAATTCAATTCGCTCGACAACAAACCTGCGCGGCTGTTGATATTGTTCGCCGCCCCCGAAAAAGCCGACGATGCCGCAATGACGAATATGGGACGCCTTGCCGTGTTGCTCATGGACGACGACTTCAAGGAAGCTCTGATTAAAGCCGCCACGCCCGCCGACGTTATCCGAATCATCGACGAAAAGGAAGCCGCTCGCGCAAAGGCTGAAACTCCCGAACCCGACGTTTCCGCCAAGACGAAAATTATCGCCGTCACCGCCTGCCCGACGGGTATTTCGTCGTCGTTCATGGCGCGCGAATCCCTTAAGCAGTGCGCGGAAAAACTCGGCTTGAGCATTCGTGTTGAAGTTCACGGCGCGGCAGGTGTCTATCACGCGCTCACCGACGAGGAAATTAAAAACGCCGACTTCGTCATCATTGCGGCAAGCAAAAAAATTCCCATGAAACGTTTCAACGGCAAGATGATGATTCAGACGGCTGTCAACACCGGTATCCGCAAGCCCGAACAACTTTTCAAGCGCATTAAGGCGGGTCAAGCTCAACCTTTCTACACTGCGGAGGACGACGAAACTTTAGGCGAAAAACTCTTCAACAAAATTAAAAGCATTTTCTCGTGAGCGGGAGGCAGTCGACATTATGCGGCACTTTCTGCGGACGTTGTTGCTTACGGCGTTGATTGTCGCGGCGGCGCAAAATTTCCGTAGCGGCGTGCTCCGATATGTCGTATTCTGTCGACGTGTACATTTCGCGGGCGCGCAAACATTCGTTAAACAGTCGGCTCAAGCCGATTGATATAACCCGTCGGCTTCGGTCGGCGGCAGAAATTATTCATTCATTCGTAGTAAGGAGTATGTATCATGAGAGTAACCGATCTGCTCAAAAATGCGAGCATTGATCTGGGTGCCCACGTCAAGGACAAGCAGGATGCCATTTCGCACCTGGTTGACCTCATGGACAAGGGCGGCAACCTCAAGGACAAGGCGCAATACAAAAAAGACGTCCTTGCCCGCGAGGCGTCGGGCACCACGGGTCTCGGCGACGGTATCGCCACGCCGCACGCAAAGTCAGCGGGCGTCAAAGCTCCCGGTCTTGCGGCAATGACCATTCCCGACGGCATCGACTTCCAATCGATGGACGGCAACCCTGCGCGGCTGTTCTTTGCAATCGCGGCACCCGACGGCGGCAACGACGAACACTTGATGATTCTGTCGAAGCTTGCGACAATGGTTATGGATCCCGACTTCAAGGAAGCTCTTATCAAGGCGTCCACGAAGGAAGAATTCCTCAAAATCATCGACGACAAGGAAGACGGCAAATTTCAAGCACCCGAAAGCGCGTCGAGTGCACCCGTCGCCGTTGCCGACCACATCCAAATTCTTGCCGTCACGGCGTGCCCGACGGGTATCGCTCACACGTTCATGGCGGCTGAAAGTCTTGAGCAACACGCCAAAAAGCGCGGCATTTCCATTAAGGTCGAAACGAACGGCTCCGGCGGCGCAAAGAACGTTCTGACTGCCGACGAAATTGCCAAAGCTGACGGCATTATCGTCGCGGCGGATAAAAACGTCGCAATGGCGCGTTTCGACGGCAAACACGTCGTCATTACCAAAGTCGCCGACGGTATCAACAAGGCTGATGACCTCATTGACCGCGCGTTGAGCGGCAACGCCCCGATTTATCACGCGAAGGCTGGCGAATCTGCAGGTGACGGCGGCGGTGGCGGCGGCGAAAACGAAAGTATCGGTCGCCAAGTCTACAAGCACCTCATGAACGGCGTCTCACATATGTTGCCGTTCGTTATCGGCGGCGGTATCTTAATCGCGCTGTCGTTCCTGATTGACGGCGCAATGGTCGACTTGAACAGCTTGCCCGCCGAAGAGCGCAGTAAATTCGGCTCAATCACTCCTGCGGCGGCAACCTTCATGGGTATCGGCGGCGCGTCATTCGGATTTATGTTGCCGGTATTGGCGGGCTTTATCTCAATGTCAATCGCTGACCGTCCCGGTCTCGCGGCAGGTTTCGTCGGCGGCGCATTGAGCGCGTCAAACGGCTCCGGCTTCCTCGGCGCACTGTTGGCAGGCTTTTTGGCGGGCTTTATCGTCAACTGGCTCAAGAAGGCTTTGAGCGTCCTGCCGCCGTCACTGGAAGGCACCAAGCCGATTTTGTTCTACCCGTTGCTCGGCGTGCTGATTATCGGTTTGATTTGTAACTTCGTCATCGGTCCGCCCGTCGCGGGAATTAACGAGGCACTCAAGAACACGCTTGCGAACATGGATCCTTCAGCCAAACTCGTCATGGGCGCGGTTATCGGCGGCATGATGGCTGTCGATATGGGCGGTCCTTTGAACAAGGCGGCTTACGTTACGGGCGTCGGTCTTTTGGCTGACGGCAACTATTACGTCATTGCGGCGGCTATGGCGGGCGGCATGGTGCCCCCGATTGCAATTGCGCTCGCGACGATTTTCTTCAAGAACAAATTCACCAAGAGCGAACAAAAAACTACCGCAACCAACATAATCATGGGCTTGTCGTTCATCACTGAAGGCGCGATACCCTTCGCGGCGGGCGACCCGCTCCACGTCATACCTGCTTGCGTCGTCGGCTCGGCAATCGCGGGTGCGGGCGTCATGATGTTCGACTGCACGCTTATGGCTCCGCACGGCGGTATCTTCGTCGTCCCGACAATCGGCAATCCGCTGATGTATCTGCTGTCAATTATCGTCGGCTCGGTCGTCGGTTGCGCAATACTCGGCTTAATCAGAAAACCGC
Source organism: Quinella sp. 1Q7 (assembly GCA_015206805.1). Classification (GTDB taxonomy): domain Bacteria; phylum Bacillota; class Negativicutes; order Selenomonadales; family Selenomonadaceae; genus Quinella. The sequence continues at coordinate 4,399 of JADEZP010000051.1, forward strand.
GTCCGCAAGATTAATCGTCGACAAATAGTTTCCATCCGATAAAAATTTTTTCCCGCTGCTCGGCGTGAGTGGCGGGAATTTTTTTGCGGACAGGTCAGCGGCTCCGATTATGCGGCGGAAAATTTTTGCGGACAGGTCAACGGCTCCGATTCTGCGGCAGAAAATTTTGCGGCGAACAGGTCGACGGCTCCGATTATGCGGCGAAAATTTTTCTTGCGTACATGTCGAAGGCTCCGATTATGCGGCGAAAATTTTTCGGCGGACAAGTCGACGGCTCCGATTATGCGGCAGAAAATTTTTTGCGTACAGGTCAACGGCTCCGATTATGCGGCAGAAAATTTTTCTTGACTGGAAGTCGGCTTAACGCTTTACAATCGGTGCGAAAAATTTTTGGAGGCTGTTCGCATGAACCGACGGGAATTTTTGAAACTGTGCTTGACGCTCACGATTGGAGGACTTGCAATGACGGCTGACGCGGCAAAATTCGACGACATAACATCTGCGCGGACAATCGACTTCCACGCGCACGCAATACTTCCGAGCTACATCGACGCGCTGAAAACTTTGCACATCGACGCGGCGGCAGAGGAGGGCTTCCCGTTGCCGCAATGGTCGGCGGAAAATCATTTGCAGTTCATGAGCGACGCGGGCATTGATTTTACGGTGCTGTCAATGGCGACGCCGCATATCCCAGACAAATTCGCGGCACGCGCCGTCAATGAGGAATTCGCCGAACTTTGCCGACGCTTCCCGAAAAAATTTGCGTTCGCGGCGACACTGCCCCTGCCCGACATCGACGGCTCAATCGCGGAATTTCACTACGCCACGGAAAAATTGGGCGCACTCGGCGTGAAAGTCGCCAGCCACTCCAACGGCGTCTACCTCGGCGACGAACGGCTTGATCCGATTTTCGCCGCACTCAACGAAAAAAATTCTCTCGTGATAATCCATCCCAGCCCCGCGCAGTCGTTGCCGCGAACGGGCGTCGTCACGGGCAAAGTTGTGGCGTTGTTCGAGTATCCAGTCGATACGACCCGCGCAGTGCTCAATATGTTGGCGAACGGCACGCTTGAAAAATTCCCGCGCCTGAAAGTCGTCGTGCCCCACTGCGGCTCATTCCTTCCGTACATGAAACAACGTGCGGGCGCGATGTTCCAAATGCTTGCGTCGATGAATTTAATGGAGCCGGTCGACTTCGCGGCAAGCGTCGGAAAATTATTCTTCGACACGGCGGGCGACCCAATGCCCGAACAATTCGACATGTTGCTGAAAATTACGAGTCTCGACAAAATAATTTTCGGCACCGATTATCCGTATGTGCCTGCACCCGTCATACTGCGCAAGAAAAAAATTTTCGACGCCGAACTTGCGCGGCGCGGACTCACGGATAAAATTTACGTCGACAATTCACGAGCTCTGTTGGGCTGAAATGTTTCGGTCAGCGCAACGTCGCGAGGAACACCCATTGGATGCAACGTCACGTTGCAAAAATTTTCGACGACGAACTTGCGCGGCGCGGACTCACGGAAAAAATTTACGTCGACAACGCAAAAGCTTTGTTGGGCTGAAATGTTTCGGTCAGCGCAACGTCGCGGGGCACACCATCTGGATGCAACGTCACGTTGCCGCGAGCACTGTTGGAGGTTTGAGCCATGAAAAAATTTTTTGCAGCGATTTTGGGAGTGATGCTTATGCTGACGACTACGGCGGACGCGAAGTCAATCCGCACGCCCGAAGGAAATATGCCGCGCGTTCAATGGGCTGTCGTCGAATCGACGGCGGGAACAATGTCGCAAATGGTCGAAATGGGCGCGAGAATTCTTGCACCGACCACGGCACGCGAGACGGGCACTTACGCGCTTTACGGCGTGATTGAGCGCGACAATCCGAACTTAATGCGACTGCTTGAATTTTACGCGAGCGACGAAGCTTATCGAATTCACAGCACGAGCCCCGCGTTCCAACAGTATCGCGCCGAACGTCTGCCGATTTTGGCGGGACTGAAGCTCCTGCCCGTCAACGCCATTGCACTTGAGCAAAAATCGCGCGGCGTCGGAACGGTCGTTCAAACGCGTGACTTCGAGATTGCGCCCGTTGACCTTGCGAAATTCCAACAGCTCATATCGGCGGAGGCAGTGCGCGTCGTCCGCGAAGATTCGGTCGTCATGGGCGCATTCGTCACCGCCGAACAGCCACGCCCGAATTTCCTGCACACGATGATAATTTTCAGCGACGCGGCGGCGGCTCAAAAATATTTCGCGTCGGACGCGTACAAAGCTTTTCGGCGACAAGTCGAGCCGCTAATTCGAGTCGAACAAGTGATTGATTATCAACCGACGGAAATTTTGCTGTCGGAAAAATTTTGATTCGCGGTTGCAACGTTGATATTATCGGGCGACGCGGCGCGTCCATTGGATGCAACGTCACGTTACTCGGAAAAATTTTAGGAGTGATGCGCATGAAAAAAATTTTGTGCGTCGTGACGAGCAACAACGTCAAGGGCGCGACGGGTATCCCAACGGGCTTTTGGTTGAGCGAGCTGACTCACCCGCTGGAAAAATTTTCGGCGGCAGGTTTCGACTTCGTGCTTGCGTCGATTAAGGGCGGCAAACCTCCCATTGACGGCGACAGCCTCGATTTCAGCGACGCGGTCAACAAAAAATTTTGGGACGACGCCGACTTTCAACGCAAGCTTGCCAATACGCTCAAGCTTGACGACGTGAACGGTGCCGACTTCGACGCGATATTTTTTGCGGGCGGACACGGCGTCATGTGGGACTTTGCCGACAGCGCGGCGATTGACAGGGTCACCCGCGAAATTTACGAACGCGGCGGAGTTGTCGCGGCAGTCTGCCACGGACCGGCGGCTTTGGTCAACGTCAAGCTTAGCGACGGAAAATTTCTCGTCGACGGCAAAAATCTGACTGCCTTCACCAACGCCGAGGAGGCTGTCGTTCAAGCGACTGACATTGTGCCTTACCTGCTGGAGACCGCGCTCAAAAATCACGGCGCGATTCATCATGCGGCGGCGAACTGGTCAAATCACGTCGTGACGGACGGGCGACTTGTCACGGGACAAAATCCCGCGTCGGCGGCGGGCGTCGGCGATGCCGTCGTCAAATTGCTGTCTTAAGGAGGAATTCACATGCCGTTAATTTCAATCGATGCCGTTCACCCGACCAAGGAGCAGAAGGAACGCCTTATCGCCGAACTCACGAAGACTGCCAGCGATATTCTCGGCGTGGACGAAAAATTTTTCTACGTGCTCGTCAAAGAGAACGACCTCGACAACTGGGGCGTCGGCGGTAAGACGTTGGCGCAGTTCCTTGCCGAACAAAAGAAGTAACACCCTCAAGCAGTAAGCAAGCCCGTCGCACGTCGCGGCGGGATTTTTTGTGCACCGTTGACGGCAGGAATTACTTTGTGAGCCGCCGAATCAGCTTGCAAAATTTTTTCGGGAGGTGCCGACGTGAACAGCAAATCCGACATTCAAGCCGCGCTGACGGAAAATTTCCCCGTCGGAACGTGCCGCGCTTTGAGCAACGAAACTTATGGCAAAATTCTGATTGTGTCGACGGGCATTGCGGGCAACCTTGTGCTTTACGAAAATTTTTATCCCGCCGCGTACATTCGCCCCGAAACGTCGACCGCCGTCTTGAACGCCGAGGAGCCCTTTCCGCCAAACGGAGACTTCCACAAACTGCAACAGCTCATCAAGGCGACTTGCAACACGATTATCGAGTGCTACAGCGTCGACGAGCTGATTGAGTTCGTCGACACCAATCGGGACTTTTGAATTCGGCGCGGCGCAAAATTTTTACAGCCCGTCGCGAGAGTTCGGAGGCGTTTACAAATTCGGCGCAATGTAAAAGTTTTTCTACAGCCCGTTGCGGAAAAATTCGCGGCGGGTTATTCTTTTGGCGTATTAAATTTTAGGGAGTGATTCGCGTGAGCAACGAAGACATTATCCGAGCATTTCATTTGATGTGGGACAATTTCCCCGAAGCCGTAATGATTACGCAACGCAGTCGCGAGATCGTCGCCGTCAACAAAAAAGCCGCCGAGTTCGGACTCAAGGTGGGCATTAAATGTTCGTCTGTCGGCAAGCTCGAAAATCATATCGGCTGTCAATGCAACGCCGCCTGCGACACGGGCGAGCCGCAAATTTGCACCTACGACGGCGCGTTCGGCAAGGCTTACGGCTATTGGATTCCCATTCCCGAAAAGCCCGATTGGATTATTCATTTCGGCGTGGGCTACGCGTTCGAGTATCCGAAAATCAATCGCAAGCCGTCCAAAAAATCCGACAGCATTCACGGCTTGACGAAGGGCACCGACCTTGAGCCGACGATGTCTGCAATGGCGCAGGGTGAGGCTAACGGCGTGATGATGTATTACGCGCTTGCCCGTCTTGCGACTGAACAGGGTCTTCCCGACGCGGCGTCGACCTTCATTGAGGCGGCGAATCAAGAAGCTGTGCACGCGGGCTTTTACGCCACGCTCAACGGCAAATATCCGCAAAACTTTTGGACGTTCATTGCCGGCATTGCCAAAGCCGAATCCAAGGGCGAAGCCGGCGTTCAAGCGTTGGCGGATGCGGTTCGTGCGGCGGGACTTACTGCGGCGGCTGACGAAATGGAAGTTTTCGCCAAGCAGGAAGGTCATCACGGCGTGATTCTCGACGAGTTGCTGAAAAAATACGCGCCCGAAAATTCCGCCACGCCCGCGCAGAAAGTTTGGGTTTGCAGTGTGTGCGGATATGAACACGTCGGCGACACCCCGCCTGAAACATGCCCGCTTTGCGGTCAGCCGTCAACTGCGTTCAAGAAACAATCTCCGCCCGCGCAGAAAGTTTGGGTTTGCAGTGTGTGCGGATATGAACACGTCGGCGACACCCCGCCTGAAACATGCCCGCTTTGCGGTCAGCCCGCGACTGCGTTCAAGGAGAAAATTTGATGAATCGGCGCGACTTTATTAAGACGGCGGGCGTCGTGACGCTCGGCTTGATGCTTGACGGTCAAAGCTTTGTTGAGGCGAGGAGGTCTCTCGATATGAAAATTTCTGCGGTTAAACTTTTCGACGGCGGCTTTATGATGAAAACGTTCGCATGCGGCGGCGGATTGCCCGCAGGTGCCATTGCCGAACAAAAACTGCGCTCCAGCTTGCAAAATTACGTCATCGACACCGGCGACGAAATTATTTTGGTCGATACGGGTATGCCCGCCGAAACCGAATTTCCCGTCACGAAAGACAGCGTCATCACCTTCGGCGACAAGATTGCAAATTACGTCGACGCGCTCCGTGCGGCAGGTTACGCGCCCGAAAAAGTTTCAAAGATTCTCGTGACGCATAAGCACCCCGATCACACGGGCGAACTTCGCGCCTTCCCGCACGCAAAAATTTTCCTGTCGCGCATTGAAGCCGACGACATGGGCTTGACGGGCGATAACGTTGTCCGCGTCGACTTCACCGACGGCGCGTATAAAAATTTCCCCGCGTGCCAAAAGATTGCCGACGGAATTTTTTACATCTTCGCGCCCGGTCACACGAAGGGCAATTCAATCGTCGTCGTCGAGGCGGGCGATAAGTTCTACATGATTCACGGCGACGTGACTTACACCGACGAGGCGTTGCTGGAAAATAAATTGTCCGTCGCCAACGAGGATATGACTGCCGCCCGCGACACGCTCAACAAAGTCCGCGCGTTCATCAAGGAAAATCGCACGGTGTATCTGTCGACGCATACGCCGCTCGGTTACGAAAGTCTCGACGCGGAAAAAATTATGGTGCTCCCCGACGTTGACGAAGCTCCCGCCGCCGAAACTCAATCCGACGCTCAAGAACAGGTCAGCGGCACCGTGTGGGTTTGCAGTGTTTGCGGATATGAACATGTCGGCGACGCCCCGCCCGAAGTTTGCCCGCGTTGCAAACAGCCGTCGACCGTCTTCACGCGCAAATAAATTTGTCCGATAAAAAATTTCAGCCCCCGACGCCGTGTCGAGGGCTTTTTGTTACAAGCCGTAAATTTTTTTCAGCTCGTCGGTATAAGAGCCGTCGTCGTTATGGACAATCAGCGGCGGGCAACGGCGTGCGCGAACTGGTGAGCGCAAGGTTTGCATCCAACGGGACTGTCCCGCAATGTTAAGACAATCGTAAGCCGTAAATTTTGCGGACTTCGTCGGTATAAGTGCCGTCGTCGTTGTGGACAATCAGCGGCGGCAAAATTTTCAAGTTGCCGACGTTCGCGCCGACGACCGCCTCCAACATCAGCAAATTGGCGTCGCGATTCGGCTTCGGGTGAATCAGTCGCAGGCGTTTCATTTCCATTTGCCGACGGTGCAGGGCGTCGACAATTTCACACAGCCGCGACGCAAGATGAATCATGTAAAACGCGCCGTGAAATTTCAGCACGTAACGCGCCGCCGTGACGACATCATCAAGCGTGGCGGTGAATTCGTGTCGGGCGCGAGCAATGCCGACGATTTGATTAGCCGCGCCGTTCGTGACGGGCGTGTAAGGCGGATTTGCAATCGCCGCGTCGAAACTCTCCGCCCTGAAAATTTCGCGGTGCTTACGGTAGTCGCCTTCCACGACGGAAATTTTTTCGGTCAAGCCGTTTAGTTCGACGTTTCTCCGCGCAAGGTCAGCCGCCCGTGAATTGAGCTCCACCGCGCAAATTTCGCGGACGTCGTCGGCAATCATCGGCGGAATTACACCGTTGCCCGTGCCGAGGTCGATAACGCGGGCATTGCGTTTGAAGTGCGGGAAGTGCGCGATAAGCACGGCGTCCATTGAAAAGCAGAACTCCCGCGCGTCTTGAATAATCATGCGTCCCGAACGCATCAAATCGTCGAGCCGCTCACCGTCGCGCAGAAAAATTTCGTCCCCCAAAAAATTTCGCCTCCAAATATTTTGCCGCGCGTCAAGTATAAAAATCGTCGCCGAGCCTGTCAAATTCGCGGCGGGATTTTTCATGCAACCTTAACGAAATCATAAGCGCGGAAAAGTTTTCGAGACTTAAAATTTTGTCAACAACTCAAGGAGCGTGAGTATCATGAAAAAATTTTTGACAGCCGCAGTAGCCGGCATTTTGATTTTCGGCGGGCAAGTCGACGTTGAAGCCGCCGCCGTCGATTTGAGCGAGCCGACCGTTCAGATACAGGAAATGAGCGCGTGGCCGAGAATCCGCGACAGTCTTTTGGGCAGACATCATCACGACCGCGACCGTCACCACAGGGATTGGGAGCGTCATCATCATTACGGCGATCATCATCGTTACCGCCCGCCGCACAGACACGGTGCACCGCCGCCGCGTTGGTAAAAATTTTATACCAAAATATTTAAAGCCCCGGAAAATTTCCGAGGCTTTTAATTTCGTGTGGAGCCGGCTAAGGGACTCGAACCTTCGACCTGCGCATTACGAATGCGCTGCTCTACCAACTGAGCTAAGCCGGCGTGAATGAATTCAACGCGCTGATTTATATCACAATGCCCGCCGCCTGTCAAGAAAAATTTTAATCGACAAACTCTGCGGGCGGACTGTTCAAAATTCCGTGACGCCACAGCAACGCTTGAACGATACGTTCCGCCGCGTGCCCGTCGCCGTAAGGTGAGCGCGCTTCCGCCATTTTGCGATAAGCCGCCGCGTCCGTGAGCAAAATTTTCGCCGCGCCGAAGACTGCCGCCTGATTCGTGCCGATTAGTTTGACGGTGCCCGCGTCGACGGCTTCGGGACGTTCGGTCGTGTCGCGCAGGACGAGCACGGGTTTTCCGAGCGCGGGAGCTTCTTCCTGCACGCCGCCCGAATCCGTCAGTATCAGCGTCGCGCGATTCATCAAGTTTGCGAACGGCTCATAATCGAGCGGGTCTGTCAGGAAGACGCGCTCAAGCCCGCCGAGTTCTTCGCGGACGACTTCGCGGACCTTCGGGTTTTTGTGCACGGGGAAAATTATTTGCACGTCGGGAAATTCTTCGACGAGACTTTTCAACGCCTTGTAGACGTGGCGCATCGGTTCGCCCAAATTTTCGCGGCGGTGAGTTGTGACGAGTACGACGCGTTTGCCGAAGTCGACGCCCGCAAGTTCGGACGGGAACTCAAAATCTGCGCGGACGGTTTGAATCAGCGCGTCGATAACGGTATTGCCCGTGACGAAAATTTTTTCGGCGGCGACACCTTCGCGCAGGAGGTTTTGCTTGGCAGTCGGAGTCGGAGCGAAATTCCAATCGGCAAGCGCGCCCGTCAAGCGGCGATTCATCTCTTCGGGGTAGGGCGAAAATTTATTCTGCGTGCGAAGACCCGCCTCCACGTGCCCGACTTCAATTTGATGGTAGTAAGCCGCGAGCGCACCTGCAAAGGTCGTTGTCGTGTCGCCGTGCACAAGGACGACGTCGGGCGTCGCGGCAGTCAAAACTTTGTCGAGCCCCGTAAGTGCGCGGCTTGTTATGTCGAAAAGCGTTTGACCTTCGCTCATGATGTTCAAGTCGAAGTCGGGGCGGATGTCGAACAAATTCAGCACCTGGTCGAGCATTTCGCGATGTTGAGCCGTGACCGCGACAATCGATTCGACGGCGTCGGGATGTTTGCAAAGTTCCAGCACGACGGGAGCCATTTTGATGGCTTCGGGGCGCGTGCCGAATACGGACATAATTTTTAATTTTTTCATGTTGTCACCTAATTGGCGGGTCGGGCAATGCCCAACTTGCGCACGCCGTAAATTATCGCCGCGACGACGACCAGCAAAATTATCACGGCAATTTGTGAGCTGACCGCCGTCAACGCTATCGCGCTCAAGCCGAACAGCGCGCTGATAACGTACATCAAAAGCACCGCCTGCCGTTGCGTGAAACCGACGCTCAACAGTCTGTGGTGCAAATGTCCTTTGTCGGGCTTGAAGATTGGGACGCCCCCGCGTATTCTGCGCACGATTGCAAACGTCGTGTCGAGGATTGGCAGACCCAGCGCGAATATCGGCACGACCAGCGCGATTGCCGCCACGGACTTGACCGCGCCCGTCACGGAAATTCCCGCCAGCATGAAGCCGAGGAACATCGAGCCCGTGTCGCCCATGAAAATTTCTGCGGGGTTGAAGTTGTATTTCAGGAAGCCGACTGCCGCGCCCGCAAGTGCCGCCGTCAAAACCGCGACCAATACAAAATTTTGCTCCAGCGCGATTAGCATTATCGTGAACGACGCGATTGACGCGACGCCCGCCGCCAGTCCGTCGAGCCCGTCAATCAAGTTGACCGTGTTCGTCAAGCCGACGAGCCAAAACATCGTCACGGGCACGGCAAGATACGGTATCGGGAAGTTGTCGAGGTAAATGTATTCGCCGAACGGATCCGTTATGAAATCGATGCGCACGTCGAAAATCAGCACGAGCACCGCCGCCGCGAGGATTTGACCTGCGAGCTTGACTTTGGCGGGAAGATTTTTGTAGTCGTCCAAAAGTCCGAGCACGACGATTAAACTGCCCGACACAATCAAGCCGACGGTTTCTTTGAGCTGTTCGCCGTCGAGCCCGAATTTCACCGCAACGAAAATTATCGCCGCCATGAAGCCCGCGTATATTCCGAGCCCGCCGATTCGCGGTATCGGCTTTTTGTGAACCTTTCGGGCGTTCGGAGCGTCCATTGCTCCCGTCCGCTGCGCCAACAAAATTACCGCCGGCATAACGACCATCGACACGAGCAACGCCACTGCAAACGCCCAAAAATATATCGGCATCAAATTCACCGTCCCGTTAAAAATTTTCTGCGCAAAATTCTACAACGGTGGCTATCAATCGTCAATCGCGGCGCAACAAAATTTTGGCGGAACGTTGCGGCTGAAAAATTTTTTGTGTAAAATGTATCAGCTATTCTACATTCATTCGGAGAGGTGAGATTTTGAGACAAGACAAGCGTCGTGCGGACGAAATGCGCGAAATTTTTCTGCAACGGCGCGTGCAAAAATTTCCTGCGGGCTCCGCGCTAATCGAAGTCGGCAACACGAAAGTTCTCTGCGCGGCGACGATTGAAGACCGCGTTCCGCATTTCCTCAAGGGCACGGGCACGGGTTGGCTTACGGCGGAATATTCAATGTTGCCCGGCGCGACGCCCGAACGAATTCCGCGCGACAGTCGCTCAATCAAAGTCGGCGGCAGGACGGCGGAAATTCAGCGGCTCATCGGACGGGCATTGCGTGCAGTGACGGACTTGACGGCTATCGGCGAACGCACCATCACGATTGATTGCGACGTGTTGCAGGCGGACGGCGGCACGCGCACTGCGGCGATAACGGGCAGTTTCGTCGCGTTGGTCGAGGCTTGCGAAACGATTTACACCGTCGGCGATGCCTTCCCCGTCAAAGACTTCGTCGCGGCAATTTCGGCGGGTCTCACGCTAGACGGAGAAAAATTTCTTGACCTGTGCTACGCCGAAGATTCCACTGCGGCTGCCGATTGCAACGTCGTGATGACGGGCGCGGGCGAACTCGTCGAAGTCCAAATCACTGCCGAAAAAAAATCCTTCACGCGCGCGCAACTCAACGACCTTTTGGATATGGCTACCGTCGGAATTGCGGAGCTCATTTCCATTCAGAAAGACGCGCTCGGCAGGGAATTGGTCTGGCGTGTCGGACGCGTCGGCTGAAATTTTTAACGCCCGCCAAATTTTTTTACACGATTAAATTCGCAAAGGAGGGTTGCCCATGAAACAAATTGTGCTCGCGTCCAAAAACGTCGACAAGCTCAAGGAAATGCGCCGCGTCCTCGGAAGTTTGCCGCTGGAAATTTTGTCGCTCACCGACTTTGCCGACATGCCCGACGCCGTGGAAGACGGCTCAACTTTCGAGGCGAACGCTCTAATCAAGGCGCGATTCTTCCGCGAACAAACGGGGATTGCCTGTCTTGCCGACGATTCGGGCTTGGAAGTCGACGCGCTCGGCGGACTGCCCGGCGTTCATTCCGCACGCTTTGCAGGTTATCATGCCGACGACGCCACGAATAATCAAAAACTCCTTGACGAACTTGCCAAAATTGGCGTCACGGAGTCTGCGGCGGATTATCGATGTGCACTTGCCTTTGTCGACACCGACGGCACGGAAATTGTCACGGACGGCAAAATCTGCGGCACAATCAAAACCGTTGCTCGCGGTAGCGGCGGCTTCGGCTACGACCCGTACTTTTACCTCGACGCCGATAAAACTATGGCGCAACTCACCGTCGACGAAAAAAATCTTATCAGCCATCGCGGCGCGGCTCTAAGGGAGATGGTCTCACGATTAACAGAAAAATTTTCTTAACGCGTAACGAATACGAAAGGGGGAAGTCGCGCTCTAACCTGCGCGGCACCTGTCGTGAAGATTGGACTTATCAGCGACACTCACGGAAATTGGGACTCGATTGATCAAGCCGTGAGTATGGCGCAAAATATGGATATGTGGCTACACATGGGCGACTGCACGCCCGACGCGGAATATTTGCAATCATTGGTCAACGTCCCCGTTTTCGGCGTGGCGGGTAATTGCGATTGGCCCGGCACAAAAACTCTCTACGAACGCATTATCGACGTTGCGGATCACAAAATTTTCATAACGCACGGACATAATTACGGCGTGCGCTACACGCAGGAATACATCATGGAAGCCGCCGAATCTCAAAACGCGGACATTGCCATTTACGGACACACTCACATCGTCGAATACCTCGTGGGACCGCCGATTATTTTAAATCCCGGCAGCGCGTCCCGTCCGCGCGACGATACTCGCGGCTCATTTATGACTATGGATTTGGAACGCGGCGTCGACCCGCGAATTACCGTTATCCGCATGAAACATCACTAAGCACTCATTCAACGAAAAAACTCCTCGACAGAAGCCGGGGAGTTTTTTTTGCGAAAATTTTACCAGCGCGGCGGGTGGTGGCGGTGATGATGATCGTCGTAATGATGATGCCGTTCCCAATCCCTGTGGTGACGGTCGCGGTCGTGATGATGTCTGCGCCCCAAAAGACTGTCGCGGATTCTGGGCCACGCGCTGACCTCTTGCGTCTGAACGGTCGGTTCGCTCAAATCAACGGCGGCGGCTGAGGCACCGACTTGCCCGCCGAAAATCAAAATGCTCGCGACTGCGGCGATAAAAAATTTTCTCATGTCGTTCACCTTCCTTTAGTTACTGATAAAATTTTAAGTCGACAAAATTATTTCACGATTAGCCGAAAATTAAATTCAGCTGATAAAACATCGCCGCACATTGAATTCACGCGCCGCTTACTGTAAAATACGCGCATTGTTACCATATCAGATTTTAAGGCGGTTTGACACATGGGACTTTTCTCGCGTAAAAAAATTTTGAAACTCTACTTGAACGGCGAAATTACCTCCAACGAATCAAAATTCAACACGGGCACTTCCGTCGCCAAATTGAAAAATACTTTGCTCGAAGTCAAGCAGACGAATTCCGCCAAATACCAGGGCATTCTGTTAAAAATAAATTCGCCCGGCGGCGCGGCTGCCACCAGCGAAGAACTTGCACGATTGATTTTCAGTTTGCGCCAAGATGTGCCCGTCGTCACGTCAATCGGCGACAGTGCCTGTTCGGGCGGATATATGGTTGCCGCCGCGTCGAATTACATTTTCGCAAACACGATGTCGTGGACGGGCTCAATCGGCGTGATTATGCTTCTGCCAAATTATCAAGAGCTGTCGAAAAAGCTCGGCGTGTCCGTCAAAACCATCAAAGCCGGCAAAATGAAAGACCTCGGCAACCCCTTCCGCGAAATGTCGCCCGACGAAGAAAATTATCTCGAAACGCTCGTAAAAAGTGCTCACGCCGAATTCATCGACTT
>JADEZP010000136.1 GCA_015206805.1 Quinella sp. 1Q7
GACTTGCTCAAGGTCAATGGTCTCGTCGTCAAGGCGCGGCAGTCGCATCAAGCCGAAGCCGAGCTTTTTGAATTCCTCACCGAGGTAAGCCATGTAAATCCCTCCCAAAAAATTTTTACATACGCCGTGGAAATTTTATCAGCTGGAGTTCAGTCGCGGTCAAGGTCGGGACGCAGATTTTTCGCGCCGCCGAAGTACACGCGACGAACTTTTTTTGACGGCGGGCTCGCGCGTATCAGTCGGAGTTCAGTCGCGGTCAAGGTCGGGACGCAGATTTTTCGCGCCGCCGAGATAGACGTGACGAACTTCATTTTGCTTTTTATCGGTGTCCGCCAAAATCAGCACGCGAATGCACAGCGGCAGGGAATTTTCAACGGCGGGCTCACGCGTGTCGAACAGCGGTATCAATCGGAGCGCGGGCAATTTTCTGACGGCAGAGCTTGGGAACGCCGCCGTCAAATCTTCCGTCGTCGAAAAAATTATCGCGCCGATGTCTTCGCCGTGCAGTTCGTTGCGCGATAAAATTTCCGTGATGAGCTGACGCGCCGCCTGCCAAATTTTTTCCCGCGAATTTTCGTCGACAGTCGTTGCCCCGCGAATTCCGCGCATTGCCATCAGAATCACCCCTTACAGCTTGTACTTGTCGCGAATCTGCAGACGAACTGTTTCGTTCGCCAAAAAGTCTTCATAAGTCGAAATTCTGTCGACGGTGCCTTGCGTGGTGATGTCCATGATTCGGTTTGCGATTGCCTCAATGAACGCGCGATCCTCGTCAACGAAAATTATCGTGCCGGGGAATGCGACCAAACTTTTTTCGAGCGATTCAATCGTCGGCAGGTCAAGGCACGCCGTCGGATTGTCCAGCAACAAAAAATTCGCCGTGCCGAACGCAAGCTTGTCGAACTCAAGCTTTGCCGCCGCGCCCGTATAAACTCGCGGCATTGAAAAAACTTTCACTCCGTCGGAAAATTTTATTCGTCCGCGCAGACAGCCGCCCGTCTCGTCGCCGTTCTGATAAGCCGTCGCAAGCGTCTTGAGCAGTTTCGATTTGCCGCGCTCATTTTTGCCGACGAACGCGACTTTCTGCCCCTGCCGTATCGTAAAGCTCACGTCCTTGAACAGCGGCTCGCCGTCGCGCGTTTTGAACAGGTTGACTGCTTCCAAAACGATTGGCACCGCGCCCGAAGGCGTCGGCGGCAAAAGTTGAGCGCAGTCAATTTTTATCGGGGCAATGTTTTCGTTGCCGAGCTGAATCATTCGCGAACACGTCCGCCGCAAAAAATATCTGTCGCTGCTGACGACGACGCACGTCAAATTTTCGTGGCGGATTAGGAAATTTATCAGCCACTCGATGCCGTCCGCGTCAAGATTTTTCGTCGGCTCGTCGAGGAGCAAAATTATTTCGTCGTCGTTGAGCCCGCGCAGTGCCCGCTTGAGTTTGTCGATTGCTGACATTTCCGCCATGCGCAGTTCCGAAAAATCCGCGTAAACACTGCCGTTGACGCTCAAGACTTCGCCGGAAATTTTCACGTCGCCCGCCGTCGGCAAAACTCTGCCCGCCATAATGTCAAGCAACGTCGACTTGCCCGCGCCTTCGCCGCCGATAATGCCGACCTTTTCGCCGCGCGCGACGCTCAAGTTGAAGTCCGAAAATATTTCGTGCTTGCCGAGCATGAGAGCCAAATTTTTTATCGCTATCAAAATTTTCACATCCTTTGCCGCAGAATATAACAACGCCCGCCGACTGTCAATGCTGAAAATTTCGCGGCGGCACTGCGGTTTGACAAGGGCTTGCGGCGTTTGCTAGACTGAATCAAAATTTTCGGAGGGAGCGATTTTTATGAACGACTTTGACTTTGACCTTCAGCGTTTTGCCGACAGAGTTATCAGCGGCGAAAATTACACCGTCACGGCGGGCGGCACATACAAAATCGCGAGCGGCTTCACGGGCACGATAACGATTGATACGACCGCCGCCGTCACAATTGACGGCACAAACGCGGGGGCTTTAACCGACGTGAACATCTTCGCGAAAAGTTCGACCGCCAACTTGACGATTAAAAATTTGACCGTCACAAATGAAACGGGCAGCGTTATTCGTTTCGGTTCGGGCACGGGCAATAAGCTGACGCTTGCAGGCACGAACAGTTTGAAGACCTCCGACACGTGGGCGGCAGTCGTCAACGTCGGCGGCGGCTTGACAATCGGCGGTAGCGGCTCACTCAACGTGACGGCGGGCACGCAAGGTCCCGGCATCGGCATCAATTCTTACGACGACAGCACCGCGAACATCATAATTAACGGCGGCACAATCACCGCCACGGCGGACATGGGCGCGGGTATCGGTTCGGGCAGTAACGGCTCAATCGGAAATATTACAATCAACGCCGTTTCCGTTAATACGACAAGTATTTGGGGCAAGGGCGTTGGTGCAGGCTACGGCGGCTCGGCAGGAAACGTAACAATTACAATCGTCGGCGATGTCGGTGACGATATTTTAATTGGCACTCCCGAAACGGATACTTTTGCCTATACGGGCGGCAATGATGTCATAACAAATTACGGCCCCAAAGATACTGTTCATATAAAGTCGGGCAAAATTGACAACTACTCCTTCGAAGGCAGCGATTTGATTTTCCACGTCGGCAACGGCTCATTGCGTCTCAACAATATGACGAATCACGCAATCACCGTCAAAGACTCTGCGGGCAAGACTACGACGCAAGTTTACGGCACGAGCTATTCGGGGCACGAAGTCATGAAACGCTTTGTGCATTCTATGGCAAATTCCAAACTTGATACGAAAGCGAAATTGGACGAGGCGATTAAAGCTTGTTCACATTTCAATTCGTTGCAAGAAGTCATTGATCAAATAGTCGCCGATTGTTGGACGGCAAACGATGCCGATATTTTCCTGCGCAAATACTGCGGCATAATCGATGACAATGCCGATAATGGCTCGGCAATCGGTTGGGACGCAGGCGGCTTGTCAATGAAAACTTCCAACGATTTGTATACTGCGGTCGGTGATGCCGTGTATCCCGACTCGACCGTTTTTACAATTCGCGGATTGACAATCACTGTTCCCGAAAAAGATACTTTAACCGAACAAGAACAATTTGTCGTCAAAGGTTTTTACTCTTGGTGGGCTGAAGACGCAATCAGATTGGTTGAAGAATCATACGGCGTGCATTTCAGCGGACAGAAAATTTCTCTTTCTTTCATGAATGACTCGACTGCATTTGGCGCGGCATACGGCGGTGCCGACGGAATAACTGTCAACATGGCGGGTAGAAATATAGAGCAAGAGGATCTGCGTTACTATCTTAGCAGTACAATCGCTCACGAAATGACGCATGTTATGCAAGGCATTTTTGGTGTCATGTCGTATTCCACATCGTATATGTACGAGGGAATGGCCAACCTTACCGAAGGATCGAGCGGATATGCTTTTGCGAATGACCCGGATAATCTGGCTTATTATTTGAATTTAGATAGTGTCAATTACACTACCAATCCCAGAGATTACAGGTGCATGTATACTGTCGGTTATATGTTTTGGCGATATTTAATGCGCCAAGCATCCGACAGTTACGACAGCTCAAAAAATTATTCGTGGAAAGATAATTCTCACATCAGCGGTACAGCTAACGGGGAATTTTTGACGGGCTCCGGCACGAACGTCACCATTGTTGCAGGCGCAGGCAACGATACGCTCACGGTTTACGGCAAAAATATGAAAGCTTTCGGCGAAGAAGGCGCAGACTGTATTTTAATCGGCTCCCTTGCAAGCGGCGCAAGTATCGACGGCGGACTCGGCAACGACTCAATCGACAACAGCGGTTCCAACGTAACGATTAATGGCGGCGCGGGCTCCGATTCAATCAATTGCAAGGGCGATAGCGTCAAAATCTTTGGCGGCGCAGATAACGACATTATTCTCGTTGAAAAGACTTCCGATTATAATTGGAGCATTGAAGCTTGGGAGTTCACCTATCACGACAAAGCGACAATCGACGGCGGACTCGGCAACGACACAATCGACAACAGCGGCAACAAAGTCACGCTTGACGGCGGCACGGGTTCCGATTCAATCAATAGCAAGGGCGATAGCGTCAAAATCTTTGGCGGCGCAGATAACGACATTATTCTTGTTGAAAAGACTTCCGATTACAATTGGGACATTGAAGTTTGGGAGTTCACCTATCACGACAAAGCGACAATTGACGGCGGCACGGGCAACGACTCTATCAAAAACGAAAACTCGAATGCCTCAATTAACGGCGGTACAGGTAACGACACAATCGAAAATCACGGCGATAAAACAATACTTCAAGGCGGCGCAGGCTCCGACATGCTGATTAACGGCGAATATTTTAGTAGCGGAGGAGTGAAAGTTTCAATCAGCGGCGGCGACGGTAATGACACGCTCACAAACAGCGGCTCAAATTCCGTACTCTACGGTGGCGCGGGTAATGACTTAATTCACAACGGCTATTACTACTATAGAGATTGGAACATTTATTACGATTCAAGTTCCGGCGGCGAATATAACGACAGCCTCAAAAGTTCCAACGTGACACTCGACGGCGGCGCGGGTAACGACACAATCGATAACAGAGGCTCGAACGTATCACTCAACGGTGGGGCAGGCAACGATACCATTACCAACTACGGCACCAACGTAACGATTGATGGCGGCAAGGGCAACGATACGCTCACGGGCGGCAAAGGTGCGGACGTTTTCGTCTACACGGCTGGCAAGGACGTTATCAGCGACTACGCAAGCGGCGACAAAATATCGTTGGGCGCGGCAATTACGGCGACGGCGGTCAGCGGCTCGAACGTCGTGTTCACGATTGGCAAAGGCAAACTCACCGTCAAAGACGCCAAGGGCAAGAAACTCACGCTCATCAATTCGGCGGGCAAAACTTCGACGACGACAATCAGCGACCTGCAAACCGTCACCAACTCGACAAAATCGCCCGTTACAGCAAAATCTTACGTCAAAACGATCA
>JADEZP010000052.1 GCA_015206805.1 Quinella sp. 1Q7
AAACACCGTTCGGCGAAGTCAACGGCACCAAAGTAAAAATCACGCTAAGTAACGGCGAAGTCGTCGACCATTACCGACGCGTGCCCGCCGATATGAGCTATCGCGATTGGAAGGCGGTCTATATCGATAAGACCAAAACGTTCGAGACGTGGCAAGCCGAATTCGACGCGCGACGTCAAGCCGACGAGCAATCGCCGTTACGACAGCGTGGTCGACAAGTCATTGACGACTTGTCGGCAGGTCGCTTGCCTACTACGGCGTCGGGTGGTAAAGTTGCGGCGGATGAAGTTGGCGCGATTCGTGTAATTAAGCGACTGACTCCCGCGCAAATAAAAGAAATTCGTGACGCCGAGGATGCGGCATTTTGGGCAAAAACTGACGCAAATTTCGGTTTCGATAAAATGCGTAGCTCGTCCGATTGGGTAAAAGAAATTACGTCGACGAATCCGCCCGATAAAATTTACGGACACACGCCGAATTGTCAACGGTGCGTGGTGGCGCACGAAGCCCGAATGCGCGGCTACGACGTTATTGCGCGACCGAGTTGGGGATTGGAAGACACACTGCGCAATACAGGTCAATGGCTCAAGGCATTTGATTATTCACCGACCGATTTCAAGCAATGCATTGGCTCGACGGGCGACGAAGTGCTAGAATCGGCGACAGAGATTATGCGTTCGTTCGGCGAAGGTTCGCGAGCAATAATCGTATTCAAATGGGATAAGACCAAAATCAATTTAAATGACGGTCACGCAATAGTAGCGCAATGTCGTGAACACGGAGCAGTGATTTTTGGTGACCCGCAACACGGCAACCGAGCGGCGGCTCATAAGTTAAAATTATCCAATCTCGATGAAAAAATCATTCTTCTTCGTGTGGACAACTTGGAATTTACGGACATAGTCAAACGCTGTTGCCGGAATAGGAGAGAGTACAATGCTGACATTGAAAGAAGCAATAAAAATCGCGGAGATGGAGCGTAATAGTAAGGTTGTTTGTGCGAATGATTGCGGTGACAGGTGGGCGTTTGGCTTTGAAGATGATGAAAATAAGACAGACGGGATGCCGCTTTTTGTGTATAAAATAAATGGTAACGTTGAATATTTTCTTTCAAGTATGCTTGTAGATTCGCTGGAAAATGATGAAATAACTTGTAACCCGATACAATTGCCCACATAAAAAAAACTCCCCAAACAATCGGGGAGCGAAAAATTTTTACCCTGTCGAAGGGTTTTTATCTGCCGTGACGAATCACTCATTTGAAGAGGGTCAACTGCACTTGCGGCTGGGTAACCGGTACAGTGAAAACCTTTTCACCGAGGAGACGGTTCGCGGCTTCGGCTACGAGCCGTTTCTTCATGTAAGGATCCTCGGCGTGAGCGGCAAGTTTCGTGAGCGCGACGGCGAAGTCTACAAGTTGTCGGAAATGAATCAGGGCGAGAATGCTCCGCCAATGCATGCCCGTTGCCGCTGTACTATCGTCGCCTATGACGGGCTCCAATACGGCACACGCGCCGCCCGTGATTTCGGCGACAGCGTCAAGGGCAAATCAGTCAGTCTCGATGCTGACGAATCGGGCGACAAAAAAATCAAAACACCGTTCGGCGAAGTCAACGGCACCAAAGTAAAAATCACGCTAAGTAACGGCGAAGTCGTCGACCATTACCGACGCGTGCCCGCCGATATGAGCTATCGCGATTGGAAGGCGGTCTATATCGACAAGACCAAGACGCTTGAGACGTGGCGTGCGGAATTCGACGCGCGACGTCAAGCCGACGAGCAATCGTCATTACGTCAGCGCGGTCGACAAGTCATTGACGACTTGTCGGCGGGTCGCTTGCCTACTGCGGCGTCGGGTGGTAAAGTTGGTTTGGCGGCGGGCAATGTCAATCTGACGGTCACACAGGGCACTCCGCCCAAATTAATCGGTAAACTCGAAAACGTTACGGCGACTGCGATTCAAAAGACGCTTGAATATTATGAGGCGCAGATTGTCACGGCACCCGTCGAACACGCCATCATAATCACAAAAGCAGGGGAGATTTGGCATATAAGCGGCGATGTGCACGGCATGTCTTTTGAGCATTTTGCTCGGTTGAGCAGAGAACTTGAAGGGGCACATGTTACACATAACCATCCTGTTGGAGCCGAAGAGAATGATCACACGTTCAGCAACGATGATTTTGAACGCTTTTCGAGTTTTAAAATGGCTCGATTACGCGGTGTGGATGATAGATTTACGTATGAACTAAATCAAAATCCAAAAGATAACGAGCTTTACGGGCATGACTTGGATGAACTTTACAGTATGGGGTTCAATTTTGATGATTATCATGTGGCAATTATGATTAAAGCTTTGGCAGGCGGCTTTGGTTACAAGAGGTGGTTGCGATGACGACGGAGGAACGTAAAGCAGTGGTAAATGCCGAGATAAAAAGCGTTATCGATTGGTTCGTCAGCGAAACGAACAGGATTTATGCCGAATTGAATGAAAGACAAGGAGCAAAGAGAAAATTCGACGGCGGCAATAAACCGTATGCTGAAGTGCACAAAGAGTTTGCACAACGTATGAATGCTATCGGCAAAAAGTACGGCTTGCTAACGGAGGAGGCACAATGAAATACGAATCATATCAACAGGAGCTTACACGCAGATGGCGTGGCGTCGAATTACCGATACGCGAGGCATTCGAGGTATTGCGAGCGGCACTGTACCTTGAGCGGGAACGCGTCGACGCGGCGAAGGAGCGAGCGTTGGAAGGTTACGACTACAAGTCACAGCCGCCCGAAGAATATCTGGCGATGTACAGGCGCAACGGTACAATCGGACTCCGTTTGAATAACGTGGACGATTTATTCGCCAATTTTTGTTGCTTGGGCTTACTTGTCCCGCCTAAACAACTGTCGCTGTTCGATTAAGCGTGGACATGTGCGCGATTCGTTCAGCGCGGGTGTTTAGTCGTGCGACGTGTCAAACGCCGCTTATACGGGCGCACAGGCGGCTTAACGGGTGCAATAAAAAACCGCCCCGAATGACGGCGTGAAAGGAGCGAACTCTTGATGGAAACGGGGCAATACAGCGAGTGGAGTCAAGGTTGCCTTGACGGGTACAACGCGGCATTGAATGCGCGTGAGGAATAGCGCAAGGCGGACAAACTCAAGGCGACGCTGATTGAAATTCACAGGCTGATACAGCAATTAGGCGCAATAAAAAAACCGCCCCGTTCGGAGCGGCGTGGAGTTCGGTTGAGTTCAGCAAGCGGCGAGTTATGCGGGGCAATCGTCAATAATCATCCCGTCGACTCTGTCAATTGCCGACGTTCGGAAATTGCTTGTGGATTTGTTCAGCAGTACCGATGGCGAATTAAGTTAATCAGCGACAACGAGCCTTGACGACAAGTCGGGGCTTTTTTTATTGGCGCACGAAAGTTTTTTCTGATATACTCATCAAAAAATTTTCGAGGACGAGTTGCATGCTTGACGACGACATAAAAAAAATTCTCCTGCTTGACCGCACGACGGGCGGCAATATCATTTGGGCGACCGCCGAACGTTCGACGCAACCGATTCAGCTTGCCGACGTTGAATCAATCGTTCCGCGTCATGAAAAAAATCGCGCCGACCAAAAATCCCGAACACGTGCCCGCGCAGAAATTTTCACGCCGCCCGAAGTTTGCCGCATCCAAAACAATTTGATTGTCGCGCCGTATGGTAATCGTTGGCAGGAATTCATCGACGCGAAATTTCTGGAGATAACCTGCGGCGAAGCCCCCTACATCACGAGCCGCTACAATGCCGTCACGGGCGCGCCGATACCCTTTACCGAACGCGTCGGGCTTTTGGACGAAAAGTTGCGCACCATTGAGCGGGAGACCTCCGCCGTTGCCGACCGCCTTGAATTCGTGACACGCGCCGTCAAAAGCATTTACGGCTACGAATTTCAGGGCGACAATCTTTTTCTGGCGCGACGAAATGTTTTCGAGACCGTCAGCGAATTTTTTCGGGATGAGCTCCGACTCAAGCCGCCTGAAGATTTTTTGCCGCACGTCGCCGAAATTATTTCGTGGAACTTGTGGCAAATGGACGGGCTTACGAATTCGCCGCCCTTCACGGACAACGCAAATCTTTTCGGCGGCGCGAACTGCTTAATCATGGATTGGGCGACGCGTGAGCCCGTGGAATTCGTTACACTTATCGGGAGGGCGCGACGATGAAAAATTTTTACGACGTTTCGCAACGGAAGCTGATTTACGTTTTCAAGATTGACGACGCCGCACACAAAGGCTTGCTCAAAATCGGCGACACGACTTTTACGGGCGACCTTGAATCCGACGCCCGCGCACGAATCGACAGCTACACGCGCACCGCCGGCATACGCTACGACCTGCTGTTGACCGTGCCCGCCGTGACCGACAGCGGCGACGCCTTCCGCGATTACGACGTGCACCGCGTCTTGAAACGTTTCAAAGCCAAACTCAAAGGCACCAAAGCCCGCGAATGGTTCCGCGTCGACCTCGACACCGTAAAACGCGCCATACACGCCGTCAAGCAGGGCAAAAAATTTTTCCGCGCCGACAAAACTCGCGAAGAAATTATTTTCCGCGACGAACAGCTCGACGCCATCAGCCGCACCGTCGAATTCTTCAAGCGCAAGGGCAACGATAAATTTCTGTGGAATGCCAAAATGCGTTTCGGCAAGACGTTGTGCGCGTTGGAAGTCGTGCGCCGCATGAACTTCGGCAAAACGATTATCGTCACGCACCGACCCGTTGTCGACAGCGGCTGGTACGACGACTTCAACAAAATTTTTCGCGGCGGAACTTTTACTTACGGCGGCAAGGACAGCGACTTCAACGCGCTTGCGGCGGGCACGAAGAATTTTATTTACTTCGCGTCGATTCAAGACCTGCGCGGCTCCGAAATTGTCGGCGGCAAATTCGACAAGCGCGAAGAAATTTTTGCGACGCCGTGGGATTGCGTCATTGTCGACGAAGCTCACGAAGGCACGAAAACTGCGCTCGGCGACGCCGTCATCAGCGCGTTGGTCAAGCCGTCGACGAAGTTCCTTGCGCTAAGCGGCACGCCGTTCAACATAATTGACGACTTCGACGACGACAGCGTTTTTACGTGGGATTACGTCGACGAACAGCGCGCAAAAGCCGCTTGGGAGGCTCAACATCCCGACGAGTCCAATCCTTACGCCGACTTGCCGCAAATGAACATCTTGACTTACGACCTCGGCAAATTGCTCAACAATCCCGAATTCATCGACACGCAGGGCAAGACGTTCAGCTTCGGCGAATTTTTCCGTACCGACGACGCCGACAACTTTGCGCACGCGGCGGACGTTAAAAAATTTCTCGACCTGCTCGTCAAGCGCGACGACAATAATTATCCGTTCGCCCGTCAAGAGTGGCGCGACATGTTCCGCCACACGCTGTGGATTGTCCCCGGCGTCAAGGCGGGACGTGCGCTAAGCTCCATGTTGAAGGCTCACAAAATTTTCGGCGCGTTCAAGATTGTAAACGTCGCGGGCTATGGTGATGTCGACGACGAACCTGCCGATGCCCTCGACAAGGTACGCGACGCAATCGACACGCACGACTACACAATCACGCTTTCTTGCGGCAAACTCACCGCCGGCGTCACCGTGCCCGAATGGACTGCCGTTTTCATGCTCGCGGGCAGTTACTCAACCTCCGCAATGAATTATCTGCAAACGATTTTCCGCGTCCAAACTCCCTGCAAAAAGCGCGGCGTCGTCAAAACAAATTGCTACGTCTTCGACTTCGCGCCCGACCGCACGCTCAAGATTGTCGCCGAATCCGTTGCCGCAAACGCCCGCGCAGGTCAAACTCGCCAATCCGACCGCGACGCGCTAAACGAGTTCATGAAGTTTTGCCCCGTCATTGCAATGAGCGGCTCGCGCATGAAGACTTTCGACGCCGATAAGCTCCTCGGTCAACTCAAGCGGGCTTATGCCGAACGCGCCGCCCGCAACGGCTTCGACGACCGCGCACTTTACAACGACGAACTTTTGCGTCTCAACGACCTCGACATCGACAAGTTCAAAAATCTCGGCAAAATTATCGGCAGCTCCAAATCGCAGGCTAAACGCGACATTACGATTAACGACCAAGGTCTCACCGACGCCGAACGTAAAAAACTCCGCGACACACTCAAGCGCGAACCGTCGCCCGAAGAAATTGAGGCTCGTCGCCGCCGCAATCAAAAGTCCAACGCAATTAAAATTCTGCGCGGCGTATCGATTCGTATGCCGTTGCTGATTTACGGCGCGGACGTCCCGCTTGACGAAGACATCACGATTGAACGCTTCGCCGACCTTATCGACGACGACAGCTGGGCGGAATTCATGCCTGCGGGCGTCACCAAGGAAATTTTCGCGGACTTCATAAGATTTTACGACCGCGACGTTTTTGTTGAGGCGGGGCACCGTATCCGTCAACGCGCCAAAGATGCCGACGAACTCCCGCCCGCCGAACGCGCCGATAAAATTGCCGCGCTGTTCGCCACGTTCAAAAATCCCGACAAAGAGACCGTACTCACGCCGTGGCGCGTCGTCGACCTGCATTTGAATTCGTTGCCCGCTGACATCTTCGCGCCCGACAAAAAAATTCTCGACATCAACTCCAAAACCGGACTTTACGGGCTGTGGACGGCTCTGAAAATTTTCAGCAAACGTATCGGCGACTTCAGCGAATCCGACTTCACGCCCGACGCACTCCGCCGCACATGGGACGCCGTCGTTATCGATAACGTCTACGTCCTTTGCAAGACGCCCATGGCTGTCAAAATCACGCGCCGCACGTTGACGGGTTATCGCGGCGGCACCGTCAACGCCGAATTTTTCGCCGACCTTATCGCGACGCTCAAGCATACGCCGTCGACTTTCATTGAGCGCGTAACCAAAAATTCTTTCTGGCACAAAGGAGCAGGCACAATGTTTTTCGACGCAGTGGTAGGAAATCCGCCGTATCAAACGACGACGAGCACGGGCAACTTCAGCCCGCCGACTTATCATCTGTTCATTGAAACAGCGTTTAAACTTGCCAACCGCGTAAGTTTGATTCACCCTGCGAGATGTTTGTTTAATGCAGGCGCGACGCCTAAGGACTTTAATCAGCGATTGCTTGCCGACCCGCACGTCAAAGTTATTCGTTACGAACAGGTCAGCAGTGAATTTTTCCCAAACACCGACATCAAAGGCGGCGTGGCAATTACCTATCGCGACGCCAACGAAAATTTCGGAGCTATCGATACGTTCACGGCGTTTGACGAACTCAACACCATCTTGCACAAAGTTGTTGTCACCAATCCGAATTTTCAACCGTTCAGCGAAATTGTTTATTCCAAGACGATTTATCGCCTTACGCCAAAATTTCACGCGGACAATCCGAACGCAATTAACATCATTTCCGACGGGCACGCCAACGATTTTGCGACAAGCCTCATTGAAACGTTCACGGATTTATTTTTTGACGACAAGCCTGACGACGGTCACGAGTACATTCAAGTTTACGGGCGATTGAACGGTGAACGCGTCTGCAAATATTTCCGTCGCGACTGGGTCAACAATCCGCCGCCGCTGACGAAATTCAAGGTCATCGTGCCCGAATCTAACGGCAGCGGTGCGTTGGGTGAAGTGGTCAGTACGCCGCTTGTCGGCTCTACGGAGACCTTTATCAGCGTCGGAGCGTTCGATACGCTTGCGGAGGCGCAGGCTTGCATGCTATACATCAAGAGCAAATTTGCGCGGGCACTGTTGGGCGTGCTGAAGGTGACCCAGCACAATCCGCCGGCGACGTGGTCGAAAGTTCCGTTGCAGGATTTCACGTCGGCAAGCGACATTAACTGGAGCGCGGGCATTGCGGCAGTCGACGCGCAGTTGTACGCAAAGTACGGCTTGACGGCGGCGGAAATTGATTTTATCGAGTCGAACGTTCGGGCAATGGATTGAGGCTTGCCAAAAATTTTCGGCTGTGATATATTTTGTGCGCACGAACGTTGAACACACACAGTCTCAAGCATGAGCTACCACAAATGAAAAACCCCGAGCTGGACACTCGGGGTTTTTCGATGTTACGCGCTTTTCGGGGTGAACGCTAACCCTTAGGCTGTGTCATCGCTTAGAAGCGGCGGTCCAACCATTTGCAGATGAGGTGCACGACCACACCTGCCGCGACCGTTACGACGAACGTCTCAAGCATAAACTGCCACCCCCTTTCGTTTAAGATTGGGGTCTGATGACGCCGCCGACAGTATACCGAAAAATTTTTGTCGCGGCAACAAACCTTCGGTCGGCAGATCGGAGGTTTTTGCGTTTATACAGGAAAAATCGTAGCGGCGGGCGAATTACAGCATTGACGGGAGGCGATTGACATGAACGCAATGCCGCACATTTCATGCGATAGTTTGACACGTTACCGGCTCAACACGGCGACGGAGCATTTGGCGGCGGCAAAGGTCATGCTGGCAAATGAGCGAATTTACGGCGCAGTCAGTAGCTCATACTTTGCAATGTTCGCGGCGATTCGTGCGCTGGAAGCAAACAAACAAAAAGACCGCAAAACTTTTATTGGAATTGTCCGATGTTTCCGACGCGATTACATTGAACCGAACACGCCGGATAAGAAATTTTCGGTTTACTTTGACGAGGCTTTTAAGCTTCGGAATCTTTGCGATTACGGCGATTTTGTTATCGTGTCGCGTGAACAGGCGCAGGAGCAATATCAACATGCCGTCGAATTCTGCGCGGCGGTCAAAAAATATTTGGAGGCGACGTGATGTTTGCAAAGATACGCGCGGTGTCGAGCTACTTGCCCGCGACGATTGAACATAACGCGGAGATTGTCGACGGACGCTTCATGAAAAAAATCGGCGTGGAAAGTCGGCACATTGCGGCGGCGGACGAATCGGCGGGCGATTTGGCGTTGGCGGCGGCAGAAAAACTTTTCGCCGAACACAATCTTAATCGCGACGCGACGGACTTCATACTGCTTTGCACGCAACACCCCGATTATCAAATGCCGCACACCGCCGCACATTTGCAAAGCCGTTTGGGACTTGATAAGCGCGTCGGCACGATGGATATTGCGCTTGGCTGTTCGGGTTATGTTTACGGCTTGGCGGTCGCGAAAAGTTTCATTGAGACGGGACTGGTGCGCAACGTGCTGTTTCTGACGTCGAGCGTCTACACGAAATACATCAATCGCCGCGACACGTCGACACGCCCGCTTTTCGGCGACGGGGCAACTGCGACGTGGATTGAGGCTGTCGACGCGGAGGCACCGTGTTTAAGCGCGTTCGTTTTCGGCAGTGACGGCTCACGTTACGACCGATTGATTATCCCCGTCGGCGGCAGTCGTCATACGCCGCGAGATACGCCCGAAGTCTTCACGACGGACGATCAAAAAAATTTCCGCTCCAATTACGAAGTCTTCATGGACGGAATGGCGATAACTTATTTCACGTTGCGCGAGGTGCCGCGCCTTGTCGAGGACGTGTTGACCGCCGCCAAACTCACCCGCGCCGAGCTGGACTATTGCATTTTCCATCAGGCGAACAAATTCATGATGACTTACCTGCGCGACAAAGCCGGCTTGAACGACGTGCCGTTCCACAACGACATTTCGACGACGGGCAACATCGTTTCGGGCAGCGTGCCGCTTGCGATTGAACAGGTCGTCAAAACTCACGGCGCGGACAAGTTGCGACGCGTAATGCTTGCGGGATTCGGCGTCGGCTTGAGCTGGGCGGGCTGTATCGCAGACCTTTCAGGAATGGGGAATGTGTAATGAATTCGGCTCCAACCGTAAGCATAATTTTGACGAGTTACAATCACGCGGCGTATATTGCGGCGGCGATTGACAGCGCGTTGAATCAGACGTTCGCGGACTTCGAGTTGCTGATTGTCGACGACGGCTCCGCCGACTCAAGCCGCGACATTATCCGTTCGTTCGACGACGCGCGAATAAAAACTTTCCTGTACGAGGTCAATCGCGGACCTGCCGACGCAATCCGTGAGGCTGTTCAATCTGCGCGGGGCAAGTACGTCGCGGTGCACCATTCGGACGATTTATGGGCGGCTGACAAGCTTGCGCGGCAGGTTGCGTATCTTGAGGCGAATCCGAATTGCGCGGCGTGCTTTACGCGGGTTGAGTTCATTGACGAACGCGGCGACACCTTCACGCCCGCCGAGCACGACTTCTACCGCGAAATTTTCGAGCAGCCGAATCGCACGCGCACCGAGTGGCTGAATTATTTTTTCCGCAACACGAACTGCTTATGCCACCCGTCGGCAATGGTGCGGCGCGAAGTTTACGCGGAAATTTTGCGGGCGGACGTGCACGGCTTTTGGCAACTGCCCGATTATTTGATGTGGATACGGCTTTGCTTCCGCGCGGAAATTTTTATTCTGCCCGAACGGCTGACGAAGTTCCGACTGCGGCGCGAACGTCAGGAAAATTTTTCGGCGACGACCTTCGACAAGCAGGTGCGGGCGGAGCTGGAATACACGTTCGTTGCGCGGGAGTTCGTCGAGAGCTTCACGGACGACGAATTTTTTTTGCAAGTCTTTCCGGAGGCGCGACGCTTCATAATCGGCGGGGAGTTCAATCGACGTTTTGCATTGGCGCAACTGCTTTTGTCGCGGACGGGAATTGCCGAATCCGCCTTCCGATTGACGGGACTGACACTGCTGAAAAATTTGCTTGCCGAGCCCGTCGATGCCGCGCAGATAAAAAAACTCTACGGTTACGACGACAAAGCTTTTCTGCGCGACGGCGGCACGTTCGACGCCTTCAACCTGTCGACGCGGCTAAACGTCCTGCACGCGGAAATTTTTGCGGGCGACGATACCGAATTCACGCTTGCGGCGGCTAAGGTTATCGATGTCGACGCGGGTGGGAATTTTTACGGGCGAATCGCCTTCGAGCTTGAACGTCCCGCGAAATATCTGCGACTTGACCCAGACAATAAATCCGTCGCCGTCAAACTCAAGCGCGTGCTGATTAACGGCAAGTCCCGCGAAATTTCTACAACCAACGCATTCGAGGTCGTCGACGGCTTCCACAGATTTTTGACGCGAGATCCGCAGATTGTCTTCGACGTCGGCAGCTTAAGCGGACGCGTGACGATTGAGCTTTTCGGCTCAACGGAGGCTGATTATCTTGACGCGTTGAATCGCACGATAACTGACCTTCGCGCCGAAAACAAACGCCTTGCCGCGCAGGTCGCGGAACTTCGGCGGCAAATGGCGGAACTTTTGAATTCCAATTCGTGGCGGCTGACGGAGCCTTTGCGGGATTTTCGGCAGTGGCTTGACATCGGCGGCAAAGATAAAGCGTTGGCAGTCGGACGGCTGTTTTACAAGGCACTGCCGTTGGGCGACGACACGAAATCCGCGCTCAAGGACAAATTTTACACGCGGCTGGCACCGGTGCTCAAAAACACTCAACGTTATCGGAATTGGGAGCGGTCACGAATTTTGCCGGGCGCGGCGACGGCGGTGCAGATGTATTTCGCACAGGGCGCGGAAAATTTTTTGCGGGAAGAACTTTTCGATCAGCCCGGCAAAATCGCGATACAGGCGCACATATTTTACGCCGACCTACTGGAGGAAATGGCGACTTACTGCGCGAAGATGCCGTACAAATTCGACGCGCTCATATCAATCGTCGACGCGGACATTGCCGATAAAGTTCGTGCCGCCTTCGAGAAAATTCCCAACGCCGAAAAAATTATCGTGCGCGTCGTGCCGAATCGCGGTCGGGACGTTGCGCCGCTGGTTGTCGGATTCGGCGACGTGTTGCCCGCGTATGACTTTATGTTGCACATTCACTCCAAGAAGTCGCTTTACACGGGCAGTGAACAGCAAAATTGGCGGCAATATCTTTTCGACGCGCTGATTGGTTCCGCCGAGCGAATCCGAAAAATTTTCCGCGCATTTGTCGACGATGAGACCGTCGGCGTAATTTATCCGCGTCCCGCCGACAACGTCCCGTACAGTGCGTTTACGTGGCTGTCGAATCGTGCGGCGGGCATGGAGCTTTTGCGGCGGACGGGCATTGCGCCGAACGTTACGGATTATTTCGACTTCCCCGCCGGAACGATGTTTTGGGCAAGGACGCGGGCTGTGCAAAAATTTTTCGCGGCGGGCTTGACGATTGACGATTTCCCGCCCGAACACGGTCAAAACGACGGCACCATTGCCCACGCCTTTGAACGGTCAATACTGCTTGCCGCGCTGACCGAGGACATGAAATATTACGAATTTGACCCGACGACCGAGGCGCATTCCGTCAACATGGGCAGCAAAAATCTTTGGCAATACTTCGGACGCACGGCGGCGGAGGTTCGCGAATTCGTCATTGCGCCGACGGAGATTGTGACGTTCGACGTGTTCGATACGCTGATTATGCGCACCGTCGCCCGACCTGCCCACGTCAACGAAATTATCGGCTTGAAGGTTGCGGACTTGCTCGGACGCGACATCGACTTTCCGAAACTGCGGCTTGCGGCGGAAGCGCGTGCCCGTGAAGTTTGCGGCAGGGACGTGACGCTTGACGACGTGTACAAAAATTTTTCGGCGTTGAGCGGGCTTGACGCCGCGACCTGCGAAAAAATCCGCGAGCTGGAAATTTCCACGGAAGTCAAACTTTGCGTGCCGCGTACCGAAGTCGTCGAGCTGTTCAATCACGCCCGCGCAGTCGGCAAGCAAGTTTGGCTGATTTCCGATATGTACATGCAGACGCGCGACCTTGAGCGGTTATTGAGCAAATGCGGCGTCGCGGGATTCGACAGACTGTTGATTTCGTGTGAAACGGGACTTCGCAAAGATACCGCCGCGATTTGGGACGACCTTGCCGCCAAAAATTTCAATGACCCGAAAAAACTCACGCACATCGGCGACAACGAGACTTCCGACATCCAACTGTCCAGCGACAGAAAATTCGGCGCGTATCATTTGATGAGCGCGTTCAATTTGTTTTCGCAGGTGCCGTTCGGGCGTTCGCTGATTGAACAGCTCGGCGGCAAGTTGTCGCTTTACGCGGGAATTTGTCTGGGCGTCGCGCTTGCGAAAAAATTTCAAAGCCCGTTCAGACTGCACGACGCATTGACGCGCGGAAGTAATCGCTTAGTCGTCTTCGACTTCCGAGAGCTGGGCTACTGGTTTTACGGCGCGCCGCTGTTGACGTTCATGCTGTGGCTGATTCAGCGTTCGCGGGCGGATAAAATTCGGCGGCTGATATTTTTGGCGCGGGACGGATATTTTTTGCAGCCGCTGTACAAATTCGTGACGGAATTACTTAAGTTGGAGCCGTTGCCTTCCGATTATTTTTTAACGTCGCGGCGAGCTGTAACCGTCGCATCGATTCGCAACATCGCTCAAGCAAAGGAGCTCACGTCACTGCGATTTGAGGGCACGACGAAAAAATTTTTCCGCGAACGCTTCGGACTCGACCTCGGCGACGACACGGAAGTTATCGTTCCCGACAAGGACGTTGAACTTATTCACGGGCTCATGGACGCGCACGCCGACGAAATTTTATCGCGTGCCGCCACTGAACGCGCCGCCTACGAAAAATATATCGCGGGACTCGGCGGCGACTTGGACGGTTGCGGCGTCGTCGACATGGGCTATTCGGGCACGATTCAATACTACTTGCAACAGCTCACGGGAAAAATTTTCACGGGCTACTACTTCGCCACGAGCGCGACCAATCGTTTCGGCGCGGAGGCTTCGGAGCGACTGCGCGGCTGTTTCACGGAGAACGACAACTACGCCACGACGAATTCCGCCGTCTATCGCTATCAGCTGTTGTTCGAGACGATTTTAACTGCGCCCGACGCTCAGCTTAAAAATTTCGACGCAGCGGGCAATGCCGTTTACGGTGCGCCGGAGCCGGGACAAATTCACATCGACGACATCAGCGCGATTCACGACGGTATCAAGGATTTTTGCCGCGACGTTGCGGAAATTTTCGGCGACGTATTGTTGCGCGTGCCGCTCGATAAAAATTTCGTCGACGCATGGGTAAGAGCTTTCGTCTGCGACACGAAAATCGTTGCGCCCGAACTTCGCGACATCTTCGCGCTCGACGACGACTATTGCAACACCTTCCACGGCAACGCGTTGGATTTTTATCTGCACGATTTGTAACGTCCGACGTCCAAAGTATAAAAATTTCTTAAAAATTTTCGTGCCGGTCAGCTGAATTTGTGTTATAATTCCCTGCGCATGAAGGAGGGACAAATTCTTAATGACATTGACCACAATCCTCGTCAAGTGGAATCCGCTCAAGTATCTCGGAATTTTGGCAGGATGTCTGGTTGCCGCCGCGTCGATTAACATTTTCGTAGTGCCAAGCAGTCTGCTAACGGGCGGCGTCACGGGCATTGCGATTATTTTTTATTTCCTGTCGGGCTTGCCAATCGGCGTGCAAACTTTGCTGTACAACGTGCCGCTTTTAATCGCGTCGTATAAGTTGTTGGGCAAGAAATACACCGTCGACGTCGTTATCGGCACGCTGATGTTTTCATTCGCGCTGGACGCCACGAAATTTTTGGCGGCATACACTCCGACGGAAGATTTGATGCTCGCGGCAATTTACGGCGGAATTTTTAACGGCGTCGGCTACGGAATTGTTTTCCGCATGAACGGCTCGACGGGCGGCTTCGATATTCTCGGCGCGATATTCAAAAAATATTACTCAATGGAAATCGGCTCGGTTATCTTCGGCTTCAACTGCGTAATCGTCGCAATCGCGGGCGGACTGTTCAGCGTCAGCTCGGCAATGTTCACGCTGATTTGCATGTACATAACGTCGCAAATGACCAACAAAGTTATCGACGGTCTCAATCAGCGCAAGGCGGTTTTGATTGTCTCGGACAAGGCGAAGGACATTGCCGACGGAATTATCACGGATATCGGGCGCGGCGTCACGTTCCTGCAGGGCGAAGGTGCATACACGGGTGCCCCGAAAAAAATCGTTATGGTCGTCGTGAGCATGACGCAAATTGCCAAGCTTAAGATTGTCGTCAGCACCGTCGACCGCAACGCCTTCATGCTGATATTGGCGGCAAGCGAAGTTATGGGACGCGGCTTCACCCGACCCAATCGCCAGAACGTCAAATTCCGCACCGACATGAAAATCAATCCCGAAGTCGAACAGCGAATTCAAGACGCCCTTGCCAATCGCGGCGACGATTGAACGGCGAATTTTTGAGGCGCACATGGATGTGCGCCCCGCCCGCGCACTGAGCGTGATGCGAAGTCCGCGGGCAACAGTCAGCTGCGGGTAGGCTCAACGTTGTGGCAATCGGGACTAACGCCCCCGCGAGGTGCCCTTTCTTTTTGCTACTTTTTCTTTGGGCACGCAAAGAAAAAGTAGATACTAAACATAAAAGAAAGTTCAACGCTTCGGACGGCGCAACGCCGCAACATTAAATCGAATACAAGTCGTCCGCGCGGCAGCTCACCGCGTGCGATGAAGAAATAAACAATCTTGAGCAACGGAGGCGATTACAAAATATTGCACCACGATTTAAAAACAGAGGCGACCGACACTCAAAACAAAACTGACGTCGATCGAGGGAGGACACGATTTTGTATGAACATCAATTATTTGCTTAACAGCGGTTTCTTGATTCGAGACGAAAAAATTTTACTGGTCTTTGACGACTTTGAGGATCCTGCGGGAATCATCGACGCCGCGTATGATAAGGGGGACTTCGACAGGCTGTATATCTTCGCCACGCACGCGCACTTCGATCATTTCGGCACGCACATTCGCGCTTATGCCCCCAAAGTCACGCGTTACATCTTCAGCAGCGACATCAAACGTACAAAACGCGTCAAAATTTTTCCGTCGCCGAAAATTACCTACATGAAACGCTACGTCGAGTGGCAGGACGACGCAATCAAAGTTCGGAGTTTCGACTCAACCGACGTGGGAATTGCGTTCCATGTCGAATTGCCGACGGGCAGGAAAATTTTTCACGCGGGCGACTTCAACTGGTGGCATTGGGACGACGATACGCCCGACAACATCGAATTGGCGGACAAAGCATTCAAGCGGCAGATGAAACGTCTTGACGGGCTGGAGGCGGATATTGCGTTCTTCCCCGTTGACGGACGGCTCGGCATTTGGCAAGAGGCAGGTCCGAAAGACTTTGTTGCGCGCACGAAAGTTAAAAGCTTCGTCGCAATGCACCGCGTCGATTATCCGCGCTGGGAGCCGTCACCCGCATTTTTATCGGCGGCGAAAAATATCCCGATATGGTCTCCTGCGACGCCGGGCGAAGGACGCATATTCGACGGCGAAAATTTTTTGGAGGCGACTGATTGACCATGGCTGAAAAGAAAACTCTGTTGACGCAGGAAGGCTACAATAAGCTTGTCGAAAAGCTCGACTACCTTAAAGGCGTGCGGCGCATTGAAGTTTCCGAACGTCTCAAAGCGGCGATTGCCCTTGGCGACTTGAGCGAAAACTCCGAATACGACGACGCCAAAAATGAGCAAGGTCGGCTTGAAGGCGAAATCAGCGAACTTGAGGCTAAACTTCGCAACAGCGACATCATTCATGCGCAGGCGGGCACGGATAAAATTGTCATCGGCAGTACCGTCACCGTGCGCGACGTTGAGCTTGACGAGGTTGCAACGTATATGATTGTCGGCTCAACGGAGGCTGACCCTGAAAACGCCAAAATTTCCGACGAATCGCCGCTGGGTACTGCACTGCTCGGCAAGGCGTCTGGCGCGACAGTTCAAGTTCATGCACCGGCAGGCGTCTTTGACTTCGAGATTCTGGACGTTAAGTGACGGAGGCTTGCAATGAATGTACTGCTTATCGGAGGCGGCGGTCGCGAACACGCGCTTGCCCTGAAAATTTCGCAAAGCCCGTTGCTGAAAAATTTCTTCGCGATACCCGGCAGCCCCGGCATAAAAAATTTTGCGGAGTGCGTCGAAAATATTTCAATCAACGATAACGCCGCGCTCGTCCGATTCGCCGAGGATAACGCGATTGATTTGGTCGTCGTCGGTCCCGAAGCCCCGCTGGTCAACGGTTTGGCGGACGCACTCAACGACGCGGGCATTA
>JADEZP010000137.1 GCA_015206805.1 Quinella sp. 1Q7
CCGTCGGAACTTTTCATAACGCCGTGAGTCGACGATTTCCAATCGAGCAACTGATTCGCGTCGTCAAGATCGGTTTGCGTGACCTTGAGGCTGTCGAATATCAGCGGCAACTGCGCGGGGTGAATGGCACTTTTGCCGACAAAGCCGTTGGCGCGGTCGAGCTCAAGTTCCCGTTGCAGTCCGCGTGCCCATGCGCCGCCGTTGTCGCCGTTAAAATAATTCCACACCGAGCCCGCAACGACGTACTCCGTCGCGAAGACGTTCAGAATGTCAATCAGCACGTCGCGCACGACGCCGATATCGTAAATCGTCTGGTTGATGTTGCGCCGCAGACCGTACAGCTTGCAAAAATCGTTGACTCCGACGCGGATATTGAGCACGATTGATTTTATTTCGTCGAGTGCCTGCTTGAGCGACAAAAGCTCCGTGCGCCGAGTTGAAAGACTTGCGACGCGTGAACTTTCGAGCGTGGGCATTATGTACAGCGGCGTCGAGCGAGCGTCGTTGATTGCCTTAGCGACCGTGACGAAGCCGCCGACGTTTTGCATGTCGACTTTCGGCAGAATGTAGCCCGTCAGAATTTTTGAGCGCGAGCCGATTGATTCGTGGAACGTCTCCAGATGTCGCGGCGACCGAATCCGCACGAATACTAGCGGCAATTCACAGTCGAGCCGTTCGAGTTCGCGCAGGATAATTTTCAGCGACGCCTCCGCCGCCTCAAGCGACGCGTCTTGAATCGAATCTTCCAAACAAAAAGCCGCTGAACTTAGTCGCGGCAGTTTGTTGGCGGAAATTTTTTGGACGATGTTGCGCTGGAAGGCGGGCATATACAGCAAGCCGCCAACCTTGTACTGCAGAACTTCTTTGTCGAACATTTGATGCCTCCGATAAACTTTTTGCGGAAATTTTACACGCGGCGATAAATCTTGTCAATCACGCCGAATGAAACGTTGCTGTAACGACCGCCGTCCGTGAGCGTGAATCCGAGCCGCGCAAACTCCGCGCTGCCCGAATGTTCCTTCATGACGACGCGACGACGTGCCACGCGACAAGCCTCACGGATAATTTCTGCGGTAAGCGGGCGGCTGTCGGCAAGCGGACGAATCGGATTGAGCCCCGAACTGCTTTTGACGGGGCGGCGGAACATCGGGTCGAAATACACCGCGTCGAACGAATTATCCGCGCATGTCGACAGGTAGTCGCGGCAATCGGCGGTGACGACTTCGACGCGGCGCATCGCCTCCAAAATTTGCGGGGTGTCGTCGGAAAAATTTTTCAGCCCGTGGCGAACGACTGCGGCAATGAGCGGATTGACCTCCAGCGCGACGACCTTGCCGCGTGCGCCGACGATGAAGCTTGCAACAAGCGCGTCACTGCCCAAGCCCAGCGTGCAATCCAAAACCGTTGAGCCGTCGGAAATTTTCAGCGCGTCGATAAGTCTGTCTCCGTCGCCGCCGCGCAGATTTTTGATTCGCAGGTGCGCGGTGTTCGGGTGGAAAAAAAATTCGCCCTCCGCCGTAATGACGCTGACAGAATTTTTTTTGACGAGCAAAATATTTTCCGCACCGTGAATTTTTTTCAGCGAGTCGAACGAAAAATCTTCGCGCACGACGAATTTCCCGCCGAGTTGAGCCGCCAACTTCCCCGCAAAAATTTCGGACGCGGCGTCGGGCTTACGGGTCGTCGTCACGATAAAATCAGCCGTCAAAGCTCAATGCCTCCTTGCAAAAAATTTTTACCAAATTCAAGCGCGGGTGATACGTCATGGTTATCAAAACGTTGGACGCGACAACTGTTCCGCCGCTTTCAAAGCGGCTCGTCACGATAAAATCAGCCGTCAAAGCTCAAAACCTCCCGATAAAATTCAAATGCCGCCCGCAAATTCCGCGAGCGGCACGTAATTTTTTTGCAGGTGCTCACGACAACGCGCTTTGTTCGTAGGTGTAAGCGGTGCGCAAAATCGTCGCCTCGTCGAGTGCCTTGCCGATTAGCTGGAAACCGATTGGCAGACCGTTGCCCGTTGAGCCGCACGGAATCGAAATGCCCGGCAGTCCCGCCAAATTCAGCGGCACGGTGCAGACGTCCTGCAGATACATCTTGAGCGGGTCGGACACCATTTCGCCGAGCTTGAACGCGGCGGTAGGTGCAGTCGGCGCAAGAATCACGTCGACGGTCTTAAATGCGTCGGTGAAGTCGCGGGCAATGAGCGTGCGGACTTTGAGTGCCTTGAGATAGTAGGCGTCGTAGTAGCCCGCGCTTAGGGCGTAGTTGCCAATCATAATGCGCCGCTTGACTTCCGCGCCGAATTTTTCCGTGCGGGTATTGGTCATCATTTCGACGACATCCGCGCCGTCGACACGTGCGCCGTAGCTTACTCCGTCGTAGCGTTCGAGATTCGTAGCCGCCTCCGCAGGCGCAATCAGGTAGTAGGTCGAAATTGCGTAGTCGGTGTGCGGCAAGCTTATCTGAACAATTTCCGCGCCGAGTTGCTCAAAAGTTTTGGCGGCATTTCTGACGGCGGCGTCAACATCGGCGTCAATGCCTGCGACGAAATATTCTTTTGGCAAGCCGATTCGCAAGCCCTTAACGTCGTTGACAAGTGCAGTCGTGAAGTCGGGGACTTCGGCGGCGGTCGAGGTCGAGTCCATGTCGTCGTGCCCGGCAATGGAATTCAGGACAAGTGCGCAGTCGGTCACGTCGCGGGTAAGCGGACCGATTTGGTCGAGCGACGAGGCATAAGCGACAAGTCCGTAGCGAGAAACTCTGCCGTAAGTTGGCTTGATTCCGACGACGCCGCAGAAACTTGCGGGCTGACGGATTGAGCCGCCCGTATCCGAGCCGAGCGCAAAGACAGCCTCACCCGCCGCGACAGCTGCCGCCGAGCCGCCCGAACTGCCGCCGGGCACGCGTTCAAGGTCGCGGGGATTGCGCGTTATGTGGAAGCCGGAATTTTCGGTTGAGCCGCCCATTGCAAATTCGTCGAGATTCGCCTTGCCGATAAGTACGGGATTCTGCGCGGCAAGTCGGCTGTAAGCGGTTGCGTCATACGGCGGCACGAAATTTTCCAGAATTTTCGACGCGCAAGTCGTGCGGATTCCTTTGGTGCAGATGTTGTCTTTGACGGCGCAGGGAATGCCTTCGAGCGGGGAAATTTTTTCGCCGCGAGAAATTTTTTCGTCGACGGCTTGAGCGTCAGCAAGTGCCTTGTCGCGCGTGACGGTCAGATATGCGCCGATTGTGTCTTCGAGCTCATCGACACGCGCCAAAACGTCGGCAGTCAGTTCCGCCGCAGAAATTTCCTTCGCCGCCAAAAGGTCGTGCAATTCGTGCGCGGTCTTGTCGTATAAATTCAAATCAGTTGCCTCCTTAATGTTGCGTTCGAGCGCGGGCGTCACGCCGAAAATTTTTCGCGACTTGCAACGTCAGCCGTCACGCCGATTAAGCCGCCTCTTTGCTTTGGTAGCTGTCCTGTTCGGCTTTGCGAATTTGTTCGCGCAAGTCGGCTTTGAAGTTCAGTTCGTTGAAGTTGGCTTTGTTCGGCAAGCCCATTTCGAAATTGTCGGTCTTGTCGAGGTCGGCGGTGCCGCTTTTCAAATCCAAGCCGAGAACGTGTCCGCCGAATTTTTTATCGTCGCTGACGAAGTGGAAATGCCAGCCCGTTGAATTCAGCGAGCTCATGAAGTCGGGGCAGTAAAGTCCGACAATCGTGCCGCTGATGTTTTCAAAGGTGCGTTCCTTTTGCGTCGCTTGAAGAGCCTCAACGAGCGTCGGGTAGGGTTTGCTTTGACCGAGCTCACTGCGAACGAGCATTTCGTTGAAGGTGCCGTGAATCTTGACCATGTAGAAACTGTTCGCGCCGTGTTTGTCGACGGACGCCGTCAGAATTTTTTCGAGCGATTCTTTATCGCGCAAGTTTTTGAGCTTGACGGAAAAATCTTTGTCGAAGAACGTCACGTTGCTGAAAGGCACGGTGACTTTGTCGGCGACGACGTTAATTTGGCAATTCTGATTGGCGCGATAAACGACGCCGTCAAGAACGATCATTTCGCCATCGAGACCCTCGAAGGTGCCGATACCCGTATCGCCGTGAGTTTTCAGATTGCCGACGGTGATTGAGCCGTCGAAGTAGCCGAGCGTCAACGATTGGAGCAACGCGACTTGATAAAGCGTCTCCCGTTGAACTTTGGGTTGAGCAGCCGACGCCGTGTTGAACAGCATCGCCGCCGTCAGGATAATCGCGACAAAAAACTTTTTCATAACTTAAACCTCCAAAACGGTGCAACTAGAAAGCCGCATGGCTTTCGTATGAACGCGGCGACAAACTCCGAACATTACAACGTTGGAGCGCGACCGTTGGATGCAACGTCACGTTGCCTCCAGTACACGCGGAACTTTGAAGTAGCCGTCTTCCTTGAGCGGTGCGTTCGACAGCGCGAGCTCACGCGGAAGTGACGGTTTGACTTCGTCCGGGCGAAAAACATTTTGCATTGGCAGTGCGTATGTCGTCGGCTCAATGTGCGTTGTGTCGATTGCTTGCAAATTTTCGACGTATGTCAAAAACTTGTCGAGCTGGCTTGAAACTTCCTCCGCCTCCTCTGCACGAATTTTGAGCCGCGACAGACTTGCCACGGTGTTGATTTCATGTTCGCTGATTTTCATTAGGAAGCCTCCTCAATGTTGTTGCTTGGTGTATTCGTTCAAGCTGTGCACGATTTTGTAAACGGGGTAGGCAAGCACGACCTGCATTATCGCCGCCGGCCAAAAGTCAAACTTCATGAAGCGCATGAAGTCGATGTGCCGCCCCAACAGCAATAAAAAAATTATCGTTATCGCAAAGTGCAGTGCCAACGCGGGCATTGCGCTTATCACGGGCAACAGCGATTGTTCGCGGAACAGATTGAGCGAAAACCGTCCGAAAATCAATCCGACCGTCATGTAGCTGAACGTCGCCAATCCGAAGTAACTGCCCGTCGTCAAGTCCTGCAAAAGTCCCGCCATAAAGCCGAAAAATA
>JADEZP010000138.1 GCA_015206805.1 Quinella sp. 1Q7
TTCATTTACGACGGGAACGTAGACATCGCCCTGGTGGTCGGAGACGATGAACTTAGTTTTGATAGGAAGCTTATGACCTGCAAGACGCATAGCTTCAGCGGCAATTTCTTTGGGAACGCCGGCCATTTCAAACAGCACGCGACCGGGCTTGACGACAGCGACCCAATATTCAGGCGAACCTTTGCCGGAACCCATGCGCGTTTCAGCAGGTTTCGCCGTCACGGGCTTGTCCGGGAAAATTTTAATCCAGACCTGTCCGCCGCGCCGAATGTAACGCGTCATTGCGATACGAGCTGCCTCAATCTGACGATTGGTTATCCATGCCGGCTCCAACGCTACAAGACCGTACTGACCGTGAGCGATTGTGTTGCCGCGATTGGATTTGCCCTTCATGCGACCGCGAAATTGCTTGCGGTACTTCGTCCTTTTCGGAATCAACATTACGCGTCACTCCCTTCAGCTTGACGGACGCCCTTGTCCTTTTTGTCGGGGAGAATTTCGCCTTTGAAAATCCAAACCTTGATGCCGATGCGCCCGTAAGTCGTATTAGCTTCCGCGAAGCCGTAATCGATATCTGCGCGGAGAGTGTGCAACGGAATTGAGCCTTCGCGATAAGATTCACTGCGAGCAATTTCCGCACCGCCGAGACGACCGCTACAAGCGATTTTGATACCCTTCGCGCCGAGACGCATTGTCCTGCCGACTGCCTGTTTCATTGCGCGGCGGAATGCGATACGGCGTTCCAACTGCGACGCGATATTTTCCGCGACGAGCAAGGCGTCCAAATCGGGCTGACGAATCTCCATGATATTGATGTCGACGCGTTTGTCGGTGAGTTTCTTGAGCTTATTTTTGATGTCCTCAATGCCCGCGCCGCCGCGACCGATAACCATGCCGGGCTTAGCCGTGTGAATCGTGAGCTTGAGGCGTTTCTCCGAGCGTTCAATCTCGATGCGCGAGACGCCCGCCGAAGACAGTTGCTTATCGGTTTTAATCGCCTTGCGAATTTTAATGTCCTCGTGAAGATTTGTCGCGAAATCCTTATCGGCATACCATTTTGCGTCCCACGTCTTGACTATGCCGAGGCGAATTCCGTGCGGATGTACCTTCTGACCCAAACTGTTTCCCTCCTTCGTTTATTTTTGTTCTTCGTCCGCCTTTTCGCTGACTACAACCGTAATGTGCGAGGTATGCTTGAGAATGCTGAATGCTTGCCCACGCGAGCGCGGGTGATACCTCTTGATTGTCGGTCCTTGGTCGACGAAACAGGTTGAGACGAAAAGTTTATCGGCATCCATGTCGAAATTATTTTCGGCGTTGGCGACGGCTGACTTTAATACTTTTTCGATGAGCGTCGCGCCGCGTTTGGGCGTGAATTTCAAAATCGCGAAGGCGTCCGCAATGTCTTTGCCGCGAATCAAATTCATGACGATGCGAACTTTGCGCGGCGCAATTCTCACATACTTGGCGATTGCTTTGGCTTCCTTGACTTCTGCCACGTGATTACCTCCTTTCGACAGCTTACAGCTGACAAATTATTTGAGCGAAGTCTTGCGCTCTTCGCCGGCGTGCCCTTTGAAAGTGCGAGTCGGAGCGAATTCGCCGAGCTTGTGCCCGACCATATCTTCGGTGACGTAAACGGGGACGTGCTTGCGACCGTCGTGAACGGCGATTGTATGTCCGACGAACGCAGGAAGAATCGTTGAGCTGCGCGACCACGTGCGGACGACTTTTTTATCGTTGGCGGCGTTGAGAGCCTCAATCTTAGCCAAAAGTTTTTCCTGCACGAACGGGCCTTTTTTAACAGACCTGGACAAAATTGTTTCCTCCCTTCGTCAGAATCATTTACGCCGACGAACGATAAGCTTGTCGGACGCTTTCTTCTTGCGAGTCTTCGCGCCCATAGCGCATTTGCCCCACTTGGTGACGGGGTGCTTGCGACCGACCGGGCTGCGACCTTCACCACCGCCGTGCGGATGATCTACAGGGTTCATAGCTACGCCGCGATTCGCAGGACGAATGCCCAACCAGCGCGAACGACCCGCCTTGCCGATTGTGATGTTCTCGTGGTCAAGGTTGCCGACCTGTCCGATAGTTGCGCGGCAGTTGATGTGAACTTTGCGCACTTCGCCCGACGGCATACGGATTGTTGCGTAAATGCCTTCTTTCGCCATGAGCTGAGCCGCCGCGCCCGCACTGCGAACGAGTTGCCCGCCCTTGCCGATTTTAAGCTCGATATTGTGAATCATGGTGCCGACGGGAATGTTTTTGAGCGGCAGAGCGTTTCCGGTTTTGATGTCGGCTTCAGCTCCCGATTCGACTTTATCGCCAACCTTTAGACCGTTCGGCGCGAGTATGTAACGCTTTTCGCCGTCGACGTAGTGGAGCAGGGCGATTCGTGCGCTGCGATTCGGATCGTATTCAATCGTTGCGACTTTCGCCGGAATGCCGTCTTTGTTGCGTTTGAAGTCGATGATTCTGTAGCGACGCTTATGACCGCCGCCTTGATGACGAACCGTCAAACGTCCCTGCTGATTGCGACCGCCGTGCTTTTTGAGCGGCGCGAGCAACGACTTTTCGGGCTTGTCGGTCGTGATTTCCTCGAACGTCGAAACTGTCATGTGGCGACGTCCGGGCGTGTACGGCTTGAAAGATTTAATTCCCACTTACGTTTTACCTCCTTTTCTATTCAATACAAATTTTTATAAGCTAGCAATGCGCTAGCGTTGCGTTCCGGCGCGGT
The DNA here is from genome assembly GCA_015206805.1 of Quinella sp. 1Q7. GTDB lineage: Bacteria > Bacillota > Negativicutes > Selenomonadales > Selenomonadaceae > Quinella. The sequence continues at coordinate 2,744 of JADEZP010000138.1, forward strand.
TACTAACTTCGAATTATTAACGAGTTGCGGCGCGACATCCGGATGCAACGTCACGTTGCTTTTATGCTCCGAAGAGTTCAATCGTCTGACCTTCAGCAAGCTTGACGATAGCTTTTTTGTAGCTGTTCGTCCTGCCGACCGTGCGGCCGCGACGCTTGGTTTTGCCTTTAACGTTTACCGTATTGACCGCTAAAACGTCGACTTTGAAAATTTCTTCGACGGCGGCGGCGATTTGAATTTTATTGGCGCGTTTGTCGACGACGAAAACGAATTTGCCTTCCGTCATCAAGTCGGTTGAACGTTCGCTGATAAGCGGGCGAATCAAAATGTCTCTGGCTTCCATCAGGCGTACACCTCCTCGATTTTCGCGACGGCGTCTTTCGTGAGGAAGAGTTTATCGCTGTTGAGAATGTCGTAGACGTTGAGTTGGAGCGCGGCGATAGCCTTGGCGTTCTGCAGATTGTTCGACGAGCGTGAAACGTTTTCGATAAGTTCGCGGGTGATGAACAGCGACTTGCAACCGTCGACGCCGAAAGTTTTCTGGAGTTCGACGAATTTTTTAGTCTTCGGCTCGTCGAAGTTGAGCTTGTCAAGGACGATTAAATTGCCCTCGTTGAGCTTGTCGGTGAGGACGCATTTCAACGCAAGACGACGCTGTTTGCGGGGCATGCTGAAAGAATAATCGCGGGGGTGCGGTCCGAAGATTGTACCGCCGCCACGCCAAAAGGGACTTCTGCGGGAACCTGCGCGAGCGCGACCGGTGCCCTTTTGACGCCAGGGCTTTTTGCCGCCGCCGCGAACGTCTGCGCGAGTTTTTGTATTATGCGTGCCGAGTCTCCACGACGCCATTTGCATGACAACCGCTTGATGAACAAGACCTTCGTTAATCTCGACGCCAAAAATTTCTTCGCTGAGTTCGATGTCGCCGACTTTTTTGTTCGTCATATCGTAAACTGCTACAGTTGGCATTATCTCAAATCCTCCTTTCGATTATTATTTGTGTTTGCGCGTAGGTTTGACGGTCTCGCGGACGACGACGAGGCTGTTTTTCGCGCCGGGAATTGCGCCCTTGATGAGGAGCAAATTTCTGTCGGCGTCGACTTTAACGACCGTCAACCGCTGAATCGTCGTGCGAATGCCGCCCATGCGACCGGGCAGTCTCTTGCCCTTAATGACGCGACCGCCGGGACCGGAGAGCATTGCGCCGGTTGAGCCGGGTTCGCGGTGCGACTTGGAGCCGTGCCCCATGGGTCCGCGTGCGAAGTTGTGACGCTTGATTGAGCCGGCGAAGCCTTTGCCCTTCGACGTGCCGATAACGTCAACCAATTCGCCCGCCGCGAAGATGTCAACGCCGATAACGTCGCCGACTTTGTATTCGGACTCCGCCGCAAGACGCAATTCGCGAATGAACTTGACGGGCTTGACTTCCGCTTTTTTAAACTGCCCCATATCGGGCTTGTTTACTCTGTCTTCTTTGACTTCGCCGAAGCCGAGCTGAACCGCGCAGTAGCCGTCAGTGTCAACGGTTTTGTTGCGGATAACGACGTTCTTGCCGGTCTCGACGACGGTAACGGGAATGACGCGACCTTCCTCGGTGAAAATTTGCGTCATGCCGAGCTTAATGCCTAAAATCGCCTTTGCCAATGTTTTCACCTCCCGATTAAACCTTAATCTCGATGTCAACACCGGCGGGCAAATCCAACCGCATGAGCGCATCAACCGTTTTGTGCGTCGGCTGAAGGATGTCAATCAAGCGTTTATGCGTGCGCATCTCGAATTGTTCACGCGAATCCTTGTTGACGTGCGGCGAGCGCAAGATTGTGTAGATATTCTTTTCAGTCGGCAGGGGGATAGGTCCCGATACCAACGCGCCGGTTTTCTTGGCGGTCTCCACAATCTTCGCCGCGCTCTGGTCTAGCGATTTGTGATCGTAGGCCTTGAGGCGAATCCTGATTTTCTGTTGCTTTGCCAAAATAATTCCTCCTTAGTCGGAAGTCTGAGCTTCCAACGTTGCTCCGTAGCAGTTCCCTTGACAGACGGAATTTTTTCTGCCTAGCAATCTGCCATGTCAAAGCTTAAACAGCGTGTTGCCAAATAAAAATTATAGCAAGCGTTGCCGTTCGTTTCAAGAAAAATTTTTAAATTCTCAAGCGGTCTAAGCAGTAGCGCAAAATTTTTTCGGCGTTGGTGCCTTCGAGGACTTCGTTATCGAAATATCTTTTGCCGTCGCCCCAATCGAT
>JADEZP010000053.1 GCA_015206805.1 Quinella sp. 1Q7
ATTCGTTTCGGCTTGGCGGGCATAAAATCTGTCGGGGAGGCGGCTTATCGCAACATCGTCGACGAACGCAAGCGCGGCGGCAAGTTCAAATCGCCGACGGACTTTTGCGGACGCGTCAACCCGAAAAGTATTTCTCGGCGCGTGCTGGAAAATTTGATTAAGTGCGGCGCGTTCGACAGTCTCGACAGGCGGCGAAGTGCACTTTTGGCGGCAATGGATCAAATGGCGTTCGTCGCCACGCAACGGCATCAGGAACGGCTCGGTGGCGCGATAAACCTTTTCGGCGACGACGAACTGCACGAAACGAACGGCGCAATCCCCGACGTTGAGGAAGCACCGTTATCGGAAATTTTGGCGTGGGAGCGCGAAACGCTCGGCTTTTATTTGTCGGGACACCCGCTGGAAATTTTCCGCGAACTAATCGGCGCGCTCACGTCAAGCAAAGCACTCAACGGCAAAATCGGCAAGCGCGTCAAAGTCGGCGGGCTGATAACGACTTTGCGGAGACTGACCACACGTCGCGGCGAATGGATGGCTTTTCTGACGCTGGAGGACTTCGACGGCGCGATTGACGTAACGATTTTCCCGAACGTCTTCAACAGGCTCAAGGACGAGCCGTTGCCGAATGATGTCGTCGTCGTCGCGGGACGCGTTGAAGTTTCGGACAACGGCTTGCAGATTATCGCGGACGCCGTCACGCGTGCCGATATTTACGCGCCCGACTTTTGGTTGACGCTCCCCGCGCAGATTGACACGCCCGCGACGATTGATGCCCTGCGGAAAATTTTCGACGCGTACAAGGGCGCAAGTCTCGTTTATCTGAATCGCGGCGGCAAATGGCTCAAGCTCCAACAAAAAATCGCCGACGGTCCCGAACTTCGCGGCGAACTGAAAAATTTACTCGGAGCGGAAAATGTTCGGCTGTATTGAGTTCTTTTGACAAGGCGACACGGCAAATCTATAATCAAGTGAATTCTTGCATTGCTAAGGAGAGATGCACTTGAACGCGAAAAAATTTTTGGCGATATTGGCGACGTTGGCTGTAATTTTCATGAGCGCGGAGGCGGCACCCGAAGGACGAATGCCCGCGTCGGAACTTATGCGGCTTGAAGAGGCTCCACGCGGCGAAGTCGCCCGACCAATGCAACAGCTCACGTCGGAAAATTCGGGGCTCAATCCCGGTTACAGCGTCACGCCGATTCAAAACACTCGACCCGTCGCGCCCGACGACCCGTTGCCCAACGTCACGGCGACTGCCGCTATCGTCATTGAGGCTTCAACGGGACACGTCCTTTACGAACGCAACGCCGATCAACGAATGTTCCCCGCGTCGACGACTAAGATGATGACGCTGATAACCGCGCTGGAGGGCAACCAACTTGACGAAATTGTCACCGTCGGACCCGGTGCCTACAATGCGGATGGCTCGACGCTGTGGCTTGATGTCGGCGAAAAAATTCCGCTCGGCGAATTGCTTTACGGCATGATGTTAATCAGCGGCAACGACGGAGCGATTGCCATTGCCGAACACTGCGGCGGAACTGTTGCGGATTTCGCGGCACGTATGACTAAGCGGGCGCAAGAGCTCGGTTGCACGGGCACGAACTTCACAAACGCCAACGGACTTCCCGACGCCAATCACTACACGACTGCCCGCGACCTTGCGATTATGGCGGCGCACGGATTCACGCTTCCGCACTTCGAGGAGATTGTCAGCGCGAAGGAAGTTTCGTTCGGCTGGATTCACGACGACACGAAACTTTTGCGCAACGAAAATCAAATGCTGTGGTTCTATCGCGGGGCTAACGGCGTCAAAACGGGCTACACCGACGCGGCGGGACGTTGCCTTGTCACGGCGGCAAAGCAAAACGGCGTTCAACTAATCGTCGTCGTGCTCGACAGCCTGTACATTTGGAACGACTCGATTTTTCTGCTCGATTACGGCTTCGGGCGCGTGTCCAGTCAAACGCTGATTGAGCCCGGTCAAGTCGTCAAGACGTTGCCGATAATTTCGGGGCGGCGCAAGTCAATGCAGGTCAAGACGGCGGGCGAAATTATCATGCCCGTATTCGACGGCGGCGCAAGCAACGCTTACAACATGGTTTACGACCTGCCCGACGCGTTGACGGCACCGGTCAAGAGCGGCGAGACAATCGGCAAAATTCGCGTGGTACTGCCTGACGGGCGCGAGGCGGCTTCAGTCGACGTGGTCACGACGCTTGACGTTGAGCAAAAATCTTTTTTCCGATTGGTACTGAATAAAATTCGCGGACTGTTCGCGTGACGTGAGGCTGTGTTGGCAAATTACTTGTCGTCCGAACGTTTCGATTCAAGTTTGTGTATTGAATCTACTTTCTTTCGGCGGCGAAAGAAAGTAGCAAAGAAAGCCGCGCCGCCTACGAAAACATCACGTTTTCTAACGGCGGCGACCATGGCCGCACATCCATGTGCGGCCTCAGCTGTCACGGCAAATCGCGTAAAATTTTGGGGAGGCTGATTGACGTGAGCGAGAGGATTAAAATTGCCGACGAACTTCACCGCAAAGGTTACAGTTGTGCGCAAGCCGTTGCGGTTGCCTGCGCGGACTTCGTCGACGTGCCGAAAGAAATTCTGTTTCGTGCGGCGGAGGGCTTCGGCGGCGGCATGGGCACGGGCGACGGAGTTTGCGGCGCATTGACGGGCGGATTGCTTGTCGCGGGCTTGAGGAACAGTACGGGCAACTTGAGCAACCCGAAGTCCAAGGCGTCGACGATGAAAATTTCCAAGGCGATGTTGACGAGCTTCCGCGACAAAAGCGGCGCGATTATCTGCCGCGAACTTAAGGGCGTCGACACGGGCAAGATGATTTGTTCGTGCCCCGACTGCATTAAACACGGCGTCGAGGTAGTCGAGGCGCAATTCGGCTGAAATTCGCGGACGGGAGGTTTAAGCATGAGCTACTACCTGAAACGCACGGAAACTAATCTTTGGCACGGGAAGTTCTCGACGTTCCCCGAAGACGTCGTGACGCACGCCGTATCGACGCGCATGGGCGGAGTTAGTCAGCCGCCCTTCGACAGCCTGAATCTTGCGTTGCACGTCGGCGACGAGCCTGCAGACGTTATCGCCAATCGCAAACGCTTCATGCAGTCGCTGGGATTCGGTCTTGCCGACATTGTCACGCCCAATCAAGTGCACGGAGAAAAAATTTTCCGCGTCGACGAAAATTATCGCGGATGCGGTTGCGCCAATTACGCCGACTCAATTCCCGAAACCGACGCGCTGATTACGAACGTTGCCGAACTCCCGCTGATGTTATGCTTCGCGGACTGTGTGCCGATTTTTTTTGTCGACGTTGACAATCGCGCAATCGGACTTGCTCACGGCGGCTGGAAGGGCACGTTGAAAAAAATCGCCGCCAAAACTTTGTTGCGCATGGGCGACGAATTCGGCACGCGCCCGCAAGATTGTCTGATTGGAATTGCGCCGTCAATCGGTCCGTGTTGCTACGAAGTCGGCGGAGAGGTCGTCACGCGTTGCAAAGCCGCCTTCCCCGATAATCACGGCGAACTTTTGATTGAGCGCGACGGGAAAATTTTTCTTGACCTGTGGCGTGCAAACGTCCTGCAACTTTTGGAAGTCGGCGCGTCCGAATCAAATATCGACGTGGCGGGCGAGTGCACCTGTTGCCAAAGTCACTGGTACTTTTCGTATCGTGCGGCGCAAAAAAATCGTCTCGACCGCACGGGACGAATCGCGGCGTGTATCGCGCTGAAGTCGTCTTGAAAATTTTCGGACGGCAGTTTATCATTGCCGCGCAGTAAAATTTTTTGGAGGAGGTCTGCGACATGATTATCGGTGTTGCCAAGGAGATCAAGAACAACGAAAACCGCGTCGGACTTACGCCTGCGGGTGCTGATGCGCTCGTGAAGGCGGGTCATACGGTTTTGGTTGAGGTCGGCGCGGGCGTCGGCAGCGGATTCGACGACGACAGCTATTCGGCGGTCGGTGCCAAGCTCACGGCTGATAAGCAAAAACTTTTCGACGACGCGCAAATGATCGTCAAGGTCAAGGAGCCGCTTGAGCCCGAATACGAACTTTTCCACGCGGGACAAATTCTGTTCACGTATCTGCACCTTGCGCCGGAGCCCGCGCTCACGAAAGCACTGCTCGACAAAAAAGTCACGGGCATTGCTTACGAAACGGTCGTCGGGCGTGACGGACGGAGCTTGCCGTTGCTTGCACCGATGAGCGAAATTGCGGGGCGCATGTCGATTCAACTCGGCGCACAATTTTTGGAAAGTCAATACGGCGGACGCGGCGTCCTGCTTGCGGGAGTGAGCGGCGTCGAGTCGGGGCAAGTCGTCATTATCGGCGGCGGAGTCGTCGGCACCAACGCGGCGAAAATTGCCCTCGGAATGCGCGCACGCGTCACGATTATCGACCTGTCGATTGAGCGGTTGCGCTACCTTGATGACATTTTCGGCGGCAAAGTCTGCACCGTGATGAGCAACGCTTACAACATCGCGCATTGGGTCAAGCAGGCTGATTTGCTCGTCGGCGCAGTCCTCGTCCCCGGCGCGAAAACTCCCCAACTCGTGACGGAAGACATGGTTAAGACAATGAAGCGCGGCTCGGTCATCATCGACGTTGCAATCGACCAGGGCGGCTCAATCGCCACGTGCGACCACGTCACCACGCACGACAATCCGACGTTCGTCAAGCACGGCGTGATTCATTATTCCGTGGCGAATATTCCCGGCGCGGTTGCAAGGACGTCGACGCTTGCCCTCACGAACGCCACGTTGCCTTACGCGCTCAAAATCGCGGGCAAAGGTTGGCAAGCGGCTTGTCGCGAAGACGCCGGACTTGCCAAAGGTCTCAACACGATTGACGGCAAACTGACCAATCAAGCCGTCGCGGAGGCTCTCGGTCTCGATTGCGCCGATTATGCGGCGTTCCTTGCGTAAAAAATTTTAAGTAATTTTAGTGTCGGCAACTCGGTTACGGGTTGCCGATTTTTTTATTGACAACGTTGCCGGAAATGTGACACAATAGCCGATAATATCTTTAAGGAAGGGACGTATATGACGAATCTTGGCGAACACGAAAAAATTTTGACTCAAATTGCCGAACTTGAAAAAACCGGTGTCAATTATCTCGACGTGGAGAAAGAATTTTTCCTTATCGATTCGGACAACCTCGACACGATTAAAACGCGGCTGTACGGATATTCGATTCAGGCAACGGGTATTTACGAAGACGACAATTTGACTGAAGACGCCGCCAAAAATTTCGACGGGCGCGGCTGTTATGTCTACGTTGAAGTTCGTGACGGGAAGATCACGATAACGCAGGATTTGAACGGTTGCTGGGGAATTTATCTGTTCCGCCACGGAGATTATTTCGCGTTGAGCAATTCATTTTTCCGCCTGGTGGATCACATCAAATTTCGTTATCCGCTGACGGCGAATCGTGACTACTGTCATTATCTGCTGGTGAACGTTTTGTGCAGTCATGCGTATTCGGAAACGGCAATCAATGAAATTCGGCAAATCGAAAGAAATGCGTTTCTTCAAATCGACGCGGCGAAGAAAACGCTTGATATTGACTTGATCGACTACAGGGAACATACCGTCATCGTGGATTCTGCGGAGGGCGTCGAAACTTTGGATCGCTGGCTTGAATTTTGGTGCAAAGTCTTTCGCGGCGTGACACACTATACAAACCTTCGATTCGATTTATCGGGCGGCTTTGATACGCGCATTTCGCTGATTGTGCTGTTGAATTTCGGGGTAGACTTAAAAAAAGTTTTTTTTAATTCCAAAAACGACAAGTTACATACTCATGCTGAAGATTACGCGATTGCGACCCAAATTGCAGAACATTACGGCTTTAATCTAAACGATAAATCTTTCGTCGTAAATTTGCGCACGTCAACTGCCCAGTTGAATTACAGCCTCGCCGACATTTTCAACATAGAGTTTTACGCGCTCCAAACGTTCCACAAACACCCGTATATCGCTTTGCGCAAAAATCTCGACAAGACGTATAACGTTAACGGATTCGGTGGCGAAACGATTAGAGGCAATTGGCTCAGGTACGGCACGCTGAAAAAATTCATGAATGCTCAACTCGGGAAGACTTTCCAATATTCGCCGACCTTGTCCGCCGAATTGTCGCGTTCCGTGAAAAATATCCTCGAATCGGCGTTTCATGACATTGGAAACAAATATGGCATCAAAAATCCCGAATCATTGTGGCTTGCGCAATATCTGTATCAGGAAACGCGCAGCCGAAGTCATCATGGAAAAACATCGCTCGGTAATTATTTCGGGAATCGTTTTTTGCTGTCGCCCTGTTTTGATCCTGAATTGCGGACGTTGAAATTTAACACGCCGCAATTCCCGGATTCCAATTTGCTAATGGCGATGCTGTTCACACGGTACGAAGCCGACCTGTTGAAATTTCCGTTTGAGGGCAAGCGTTCCATTGCGCCCGAAACAATCGCCTTTGCCCAAAAAATCAATGAGCGTTTCCCACGCCGTCCAATAACCGACAAAGTTGACGGAGAGCAGTTCAAGTTTCGGTCACGGTTCAATTTTCAGCTGCGTGATAAAACCGTTGAGAAAATTCTCGCCGCCAAGCAGAACAATAAAACTGTTCCTGCCAATTTGCTCGAAGGCGGCTTAAAGGCGATGTTTGACTCAAGCAGAACTTACGGCTTGTTCACCACTTGTTCACCACTTGCTTTGACGCCGAGCTTTATCACTACGCCGCCACTTACTACGACACACATAATTTCGGTCGGATACGTTACGTTAATGGCGTTGCGGGCGTCGCGAAAGTTTTGGAGGACGTGGAAATCAGCAACGCCAATCACCCGCCGTATCAAGATGTGCGGCGGTTTATCGAGCAAGATTTTTGTGAGATTAAACGCCCGCCAAGTCAAATGTCGGAATGAACTTCGCGTCGGCGGTCTTGCCCGTCTGAACAAAGCAATTCGTTATGCCAAGCTCAACCGCATGTTGAACGACAGAGTTGTACTCGAACGTCGTCAGCGTGCGGTTAATTTTTTTGTGTTCGCAGGCGCGGTAAAGCGGCGTGTACTGATTCATGAGGCTGAAAAAAATTTCGTCGCCGAACGTCGCGTAAAGTCGGTCGATAATTTTCATGGCGTCGCGGCGGAAATTCGGCAGTATCAAGTGGCGGACAATCACCCCGCGCGTCATAAGCCCGCCGTCGAATTTCGCGGGACCGACAAGCTCAAACATCTTGCTCACGGCGGCGCAGGCAGTCGCAAAATAATTCGGCGCGGCGGAAAATTTTCGGGCGGCATCGTCGTCGAAATATTTCACGTCGGGCAGGAACACGTCGACGCGCCCGCGCAACATCTCCAGCGTCGCAAGCGTCTCGTAAGCGTTGGAGTTCCAGACAATCGGCAACGTCAGCCCGCGACTTTTGGCAATGTCAATCGCCGCGCAGATTTTGTCGGCGTAATGTGTCGGCGTCACGAGTTCGACATTTGCCGCGCCGCGATTTTGTTGCTCCAGAAAAATTTCGGCGAGCCGCTCAATCGAAATGTCCGCGCCGAATCCGCCGCAACTTATCGAAAAATTTTGGCAGTAGACGCAGCGCAGGTTGCAGTGCGCAAAAAAAATTGTGCCCGCGCCGAATTGACCGACCAAGCACGGCTCTTCCCAACGGTGCAAACTCACCAGGGCGACGCGTAAATTTTCAGCCGCGCCGCAAAATCCGAGCCGATTCACGCGGTCGACGCGACATCTGCGCGGACAAAGTTCACACGGTTTCAAGGTCGACGCCTCCCAAAATTTTTTTCAGCGCGTCGAGCAATCGCAAGTTCTCCGCCCGCGAACGTATTGCCGTGCGCAGATATGAGCCGTCGAGCCCGATAAAGTTCGCGCAACTCCGCACGAGGATTTTTTCACGCCGCAGGTTGAGCAGAATTTTTTCGGCGACATCAGGCGACGCGACCTTGAACAGCACGAAATTTACCGTCGGCGGAAAAACTTTCACGCCGCGCAATGTCGACAGCCGCTCCGTAAAAAATTCGCGCTCCGTCGACAGCCAAGCCCGCGTTCGCCGCAGGAAGTCATCATCCGCCAGCGCGACCGCTCCGACTTTTTGCGCAAGGAAATTCACGTTCCAAACGTCCTTCGCCGCATTGAGCCGCCGCGCCAAATTTTCATTGACGACCGCAAAGCCGATCCGCAGTCCCGGTATCGCGAAGATTTTTGTCAGCGACTGCACGACCGAAATTTTTCCCGCGACGAAATTTTTCAGCGACGGCGCGTCCGTGAAGTCGATAAACGATTCGTCGACGACGACGCTTGCGACTTCGGCGAGCGGCAAAATTTTTTCGGGCGCAGGTAAATTTCCCGTCGGATTGTTCGGGCGCGCAAATATCACGCAATCCGTCGGCTTAAGTTCCGCAAGTAATGCCGCCGTGTCGAGCGCGAAGTTGTCTTGCGCCCGCGTGACGAAAAATTTCACGTCGCAACCTGCCGCACGCGCCGCACGCTCATATTCCGCGAAACTCGGCACCGGTATCACGACACGGGGCGGACGCGTCACTTGCAGGTGCAGATAAAAAAATTCCGCCGCGCCGTTGAGTACGACCAAATTTTTTTCGGGCACGGCGTATCGCGTCGAAATCGCGCGTTTGAGTTCGGAGGCGTTGGCGTCGGGGTAATTGACAATGCCGCGCAGATTTTCCGTCAGCGTGAGCAAAATGTTGTCGGACAGTCCGAGCGGGTTGATATTCGCGCTGAAGTCGAGCCAATCGCCGGCATTGCCCGCCGCGTCGTAAATCTGCCCGCCGTGTTCGTATCGTTCCAAAAGTTTCAGCCTCCCTGCGAAATTTTTTTGACGGGGAAAATAATTTCGTCGCCCGCCGAGTTCGTGAAGGTGTCCGCCGCGACGTTGAAGACCGCGCCGAGCGTTTGTGCCGTCAGAATTTTTTTCGGGTCGCCCGCCGCAAAAATCCCGCTGTCCTTTACGATGATGACGGCGTCGCTGTAAAGTCGGGCGTGATTTATGTCGTGGAGCACCATGATGATTGTCGTGCGGAATTTTTTGTTGACGGCGGCGATAATGTCCATGACCTCCAGCTGATGGGCGATGTCAAGGTAAGTGGTCGGTTCGTCGAGCAACAAAATTTTCGGACGTTGCGCCAGCGTCATTGCCAGCCACGCGCGTTGACGTTCGCCGCCCGATAAACTTGCGACTTGCCGAGCTTGAAAGTCAGTCAGCCGCGTGAGCTTCAGCGCGTTTGAAATTGCCGCCTCGTCCTCCGAGCTTGTGCCGCCGAAAAATTTTCTGTGCGGGAAACGTCCGAACGATACCAGTTGGCGGACGGTGGTGTCGTTAGGCGCGTCGCGTTCCTGCGGCAGGATTGCCATTACCCGCGACAAATTTTTTCTGCCGAACGTGCGAAGGTCTTGCCCGTCGAGTGTTACGCGTCCCGAAAATTTTTCGTTGAGCAGGCACAGCACCTTGAGCAACGTCGATTTGCCCGCGCCGTTCGGACCGATAATTGCCGTGCGCTTGCCCGACGGGAAGTCACAGCTTACGCCGCGAAGAATTTCTTTGCCGCCGAGTGTCACGCAAATTTTGTCCGCCGACAAGTTCATAAACATCAGCTCCATAAAAAATTCGGGCAGGAAAAATTTTCTCCCGCCCGCAAATTTTCAAGCCGTCGCAAAAAAAATTCACTTGATGAAGTTCAGATATATCGCCAAAAGTATCAGCCCCGGCACGCCGAAAATTCCGACGATAAGCGCGTGAATGAACGTTATCTTTATCGCGATGAGCCCCGTCAAATTCACGAGCCACAGTATCACCGCGCCGACGATGCTGTTCCAAATAATCTTGAACGGCAGCTCAATGAAGAACAACAGCGCGGCAAGTATCAGTACGCCCGCGACAAGTCCGACGCCCATTTCAATGAGTCCCATAAATTTCACCTCCGTAAGGCGCAGGTCAGTCCTCGATGATGTACGCCTTGAGAATTTCGCCGTAGTAGGCGACGTGCGGCGCGGAATGTTCGCCGCTCGCGGGATAGAATTTTTTCGCAAGGCGCGACGAAATTTCTTTAACGGGCTGTTCCTGCGTAAAGACGACGCGGCACTCGAAAGTGAGCGGCAACTCTTTGATGGCGGGCGGACGAACAATTTCAGCCTCGACGACGTGAAGTCCGGCTTTAGCGATTTTGTCCATGTCGCGACCGGATTTACTGCCGCAAAGTGCAATCGCCTTGCGCACGTCAACGGACGGCTCGCCAATCGGTGCGCAAACGGTGAATTCGCCCGTGCGCTCAATGAGCTCGTAAGTAAAACGATTCGTGCGAACGTAAGCCGCGAAAATCGGAACGCCCCATTCAATGCCGACGGTGCCCCAGCCGATTGTCATAGCGTTCACGCAGTCTTCAGCCTCGCTCGTCAGCAGAATTCCGCCGGGCAACGCCCTAAAAATTTCGCCCGCGTAATCGAACGGATTAATCTCGCGTTTCAAGATAATTCCTCCCAAAAAATATTATGCGGAAATTTTAACACCGCGCAAAATTTTTGTCGACATCAACGCTGAATCCGCCGCACAGCCTGCCGCGAAAATTGGACCGCGCATGGACGCGCGGTCCCGCCCGCAACATAAACAGGATGTTTATTTTGCGGGCACGAGCGGTTGCGGGTAACTGTAACGTTGGAACATTCGGGAGTATCCGCCCCACGCGCAGTGGCGGCTTTCTTTTGCTACTTTTCTTTCGCCGCCCGAAAGAAAAGTAGATTCAATACACAAAATTATTTCAACGCCAAAATCAGCGAATCGACCCGCCAACGCAACAAAGCCCGTCGCCGAAATATTTTGGCGTTGCAGGAATTTTTTTCGGTGCGTAGAAAATTTTCGGCAAATATTTTTTGGGAGTGACGGTTGATGAACAAAGAGCAACTTGCAACATTGGTTGCGGAAAAAATCGACGCGGCAATAAAATCGGGCGAACACCCGAAAAAATTTTTCGTGACGGAAAACGGACGCGGAGTCGTCGACGGCGGCGACCTGTACAACGCGGTTTTTGCGGACGTGTTGAGCGTCGTCAAAGTCGCGCTCGTCGACATCCTGCAAGAGGCAATTCCCGCGCCGCAACCCGCGCCGAAAGCACCTGCACCGACGCCCGCACCTGCCGCAAAAGCACCCGCGTCCAAAATCGAAAAACCTTCCAGAGCATCGACCAGAAAATAATCTGCGCGGACTTTGAATCTTCGGGCGATTCCGTCTCAAGCGGAGTCGCCTTCGTGTTTGGAGGGAAATTTTCTTGAAGACGACTTTTCGGCACGAGCCGCCGAAACTTTTTGACGGAGCAAAACTTCTCTGCTACAATGATTTTAAAATGAAACTCTTGAGCTGTACGAAGGAGGCTTAAACGCATGGCTCTGATTGTAAAAAAATTCGGCGGCTCTTCGGTTGCGACGACAGAAAAAATTTTGGCGGTGGCGCAAAGAATCCTCGCCGAAAAAAATCCTGACGACAAAATCGTCGTGGTGGTTTCGGCAATGGGCAAGACGACCGACGATTTGCTTGCGCTGGCGGGCGGCATCGACACTGAACCGTACAAGGCGGCTTACCTGCGCGAACTCGACATGTTGCTGACCACGGGCGAACAAGTTTCGATTGCGCTTTTGGCTATGGCGTTCAAAAAACTCGGACAGCCCGCAATTTCGCTGACGGGCGTGCAGGCGGGCATGCGGACAAGTTCCGTCCACACCAAGGGCAGAATTCTCGGCATAAAACCTAAACGCGTGCACGATGAACTTAATCGCGGCAACGTCGTCGTCGTGGCGGGCTTTCAAGGTGCCGACGAATTCGGCGACCCCGTGACGCTCGGACGCGGCGGCTCCGACACTTCTGCCGTTGCGTTGGCGGGCGCACTCAAAGCCGACGAATGCGAAATTTATACGGACGTTGACGGCGTTTACTCCGCCGACCCGCGCCTTGTCAAGGGTGCACGCAAAATGAAAGAGATCACCTACTTTGAGATGCTGGAGATGGCTCGACTCGGTGCCGGCGTCATGCAACCGCGCTCGGTTGAAATGGGTCAATTCTTCAACATTCCGATTCACGTCCGCTCGACTTTCACGAATCAAGTCGGCACGATTATCAGGGAGGATTACACGGTGGAGGAAAAAGATTTTGAGATACGCGGCGTCGCTCACGATATGAAAGTCGCCAAAATTTCCGTGCTCGGCGTCCCGAACAGTCCCGGCATTGCGCACACGCTCTTTAAGGCGTTGGCGGACGCAAACATTGACGTCGATATGATTGTCCAAAGTATCCGCAACATAAACCGCAACATAAACGACATTGTCTTTACAATCGCGTTGCACGACCTGCCCGAAGCGAAAAAAGTTATCGGCGTGACGAGCGAAAAAATTAACGCGGCGTCTGTCCTTGTCGAAGAGGATATGGCGAAAGTCTCAATCGTCGGCGCGGGCATGTTGGGCAGTCCCGGCGTTGCGGCGAGGATGTTCGGTGCACTTGCGCGCGCGGACGTCAACATTGACATTATCAGCACGTCGGAAATCAGCGTTTCGTGCCTGGTCAAAGGTTCGCAGGTCACGGAGGCTGTCAACAGTATTCACGACGAATTTTTCCCTGACAGGTGAGCGTCATGAAGATTTACGATTGCTTTACGTTCTTCAACGAGCTGGAGCTTTTGGAGTTGCGGCTGGAAAGTTTGTGGGACGTCGTCGATTGCTTTGTGATTGTGGAGGCGGACAAAACTCACGCCAACAATCCCAAGCCGCTGAACTTTGCCGAACACGTCCGCGACTTTGAAAAGTATCTGCCGAAAATTCATTACGTCGCGGATCATTCCGTCGTGCCGTACAAGGGCGTCGGCGACTGGTCAATCGAAAACAATCAGCGCAACAACATCATGAAAGGCTTGACTGACGCCGAGCCTGACGATTTGATTATGGTAAGCGACGCCGACGAAATTCCCGACCCCGCGATAATCCGCACGATTCGCGAAAGTTTCACCGACCCGAATAAGTTTGTCGACTTCATTGCGTTTTACGACACGTCGTTTTACACGAAGGGCAAATTGGTTCCGTTCCACAGCGGCATGCGGATTAATGAATTTTTGAATTTAAGTCCCGTCGGCTGTCAACAAAAATTTCACAGCTACTATTTTAATTGGGTTTGCCGCGATTTGCCGTGGTCGGGCACGGTTATCGGCAAGTTCAAGCACATGGAGTCTCCGCAAGCTTTCCGCAATGTCCGCGAGTCTTTGCCGCGCATTGTGCAGGGCGGTTGGCACTTTTCCAACATGGGCGGCGTCGAAAAAGTCATTGCCAAAATGGCGGCGGCGGTCGAGTGCGTGGAACTTTCCGACAAGGACGCCAAATATCTTGACCGCAAATTTGTCGCGGAGGCAATGGCGAACGGAAAATATTTCCACACGCCCGCGAAGTTCGTATCGTGCGACGTGAGCGAAATTACCTTGCCGACGTTGCCCGCCTTCCTGAAAAAATATCCGCAATTCGTCCGCCGCGAATTTGAGACCGCGCATGGATGAGTGTCGTGAGTTAAGGGGCGCGCATGGATACGCGCCCTCGACCGCCGCCGTTAGAAAACGTGACGTTTTCGTAGGCGGCGCGGCTTTCTTTGCCTACTTTCTTTCGCCGCCGAAAGAAAGTAGATTAATCACGTTCGGACGGCGCAAGACCCGCGATTGAATACGTGAATACATACGCGAAAACCTTTGCCAAAAATCCGCAAGCCGTTATAATGCCTGCGGATAAAATTTTTTATGGAGGCTTTTAATATGACAGCAACACACGCGGCAGGCAGAAAGTTGCGCGACGCCATCTTCGACGCGAATCAAGCTTGCAACGAGGCGATAAAACTTCACGGGGCGGACGCCGTCACCAACGCGACAATCGGCGTGATTCTCAATGAGGACGGCAAGCTTGCCACGTTGCCGACCGTCGAAAAAATTTTCCGCGCAATGGATTTTTCCGAGCTGGTTGCTTACGCGCCGATAAGCGGACTTCCCGCATACCTTGACGCCGCGATTGATTTGACTTTCGCCGACTGCAAACCGACGGCTCAATTCGGTGCGGTGGCGACTGCGGGCGGTACGGGCGCGATTCACCACGCCATTGCCAACTACGCCGAACGCGGCGACGCCGTCTTGACTTCCGACTGGTGCTGGGGAACTTACAACGTCATTTGCACCGAGACCGGCAAGCGTTTGGAGACTTTCAAGCTGTTCGACGACGCGCTGAATTTCAACGTGACCGACTTTGCCGTCAAGGTTGATTCGCTCCTGCGCAAGCAAAAATCCCTGCTCGTGATTTTGAACACGCCCGCACATAATCCGACGGGTTACGCGCTTAGCGGCGACGAATGGGACAAAGTTCTTGCCGTGCTCAAGGCGCAGGCGTCCGCGGGCAAAAATATTTCGTTGCTCGTCGACATTGCGTATATCGACTTCGCGGGCGAAAAAAATTCCACGCGAGCTTTCATGAAAAAATTCGGCGACCTTCCCGAAAATTTCTTCGTGATGATCGCCTTCAGCATGTCGAAAAGTTTCACGTTCTACGGGCAGCGGACGGGCGCGCTTATCGGCGTGTCGTCGAGTGAAAAACTTATCTCCGAGTTCAAGGACGTCGGCAAATACTCAAGCCGCGCCGCGTGGTCAAACGTCAATCGCGGGGCTCAAGCGTTGATGATTAAGCTTGCCGCCGACAAAGACCTTTTGCCCGTTTACGAAGCCGAACGCAACGAACTGTATCAAATGGTCAAACGCCGCGCAGATGTTTTCGTCGCGGAAGCTCACGCTTGCGGACTGAAAATTGTCCCGTACAAGGGCGGATTTTTTATCGCGGTGCCCGCCGACAATCCCGCCGCCGTCTGCCGCAAACTCCACGACGATTTAATTTTCGCAGTGCCGCTCAAGCTCGGAATACGCGTTGCTGCCTGTTCGACCTCCGCAGACAAAATGCACGGCGTCGCGGAAAAAATTCTTCGCGCCATGAAATAAACATATTCCAACAAAAAAATCCTCCGCCGCAGTTTGACGGGGGATTTTTTTATTGCGCGTGATGAAATTTTATCCGACGATGAATGACATTTCGGTTTGGAACGTTTCGCCGACGCCGAGGTTGCGAATGCCGTCCTTGTCCTTGAGTTCGCCGCTGAAGTCGAAATAATCGGCGTGTCCGTGCCACGGCTCAATGCAGATGAACGGCGCACCACCCTGCGCGGGCGTCCAAATGCCCCAATACGGAAAACCTTTCGCGCGGATTGTGAGCGTCTTGGAACTTTTGCGCGAACAAACGGTAATTTCGTCGCTCTTGAGGTCGTCGAAAACAAGCGCGTCGCCTTTGAACAAATCGTAATTCAAATTGAGTTCGGTGCCGTCGAGCGTGGGGATTCTGTCGCGAGTGAGCGGACCGCTTGCCGAAAGGACGATTCGCGACGATTTTTCGGGACGATTGAATTTCAGATAACAGTCGTCGAAATTTTCGCGGTAGGCAATCGGACAGCAAATTGCGGGGTGCGCACCGATTGAAAAGTAAATCGTCTTGTCGTCGGTATTTGCGACCTTCCAGATAAATTTGAGTTCGTTGCCGATAAGTTCATACGAAATTTCCAGGCGGAAGCGATACGGGTAGACGGCGAGCGTCGCGGCGTTCGATTCGAGCGCGAACGTCAAAGTTTTGTCCGTGGCGTCGACGAGCCAAAAATCACTCGTGCGGGCGAAGCCGTGCCCCGGCAACGTGAATTCCTTGCCCTCGGCGCGATATTTGTTGTTGACGAGCTTGCCGACGATTGGGAACAGTATCGGCGAAGAATACTTCCACCATTTCGGATCGCTGTCGAAAAGATATTCCGTGCCGTCGGCGACCGAAGTCAGCGACTTGAGCTCCGCGCCGCGATCCGCCACCGAAATTTTGAGCACGTCGTTTTTTAGAGTGTGCACCATGAAAAAATCTCCCTTCCAAATTTTTGTTGCCATTGTAACGAAAAAACTTCCGCCGCGCAATTTTCGGCGGCAAAAAAATTTTCGGCGGTCATGAAACTCACTGCGACGACTCGACACGTCAAAAGCTCCGCCGCGAAGTTTTCGGCGGTAAAAATTTTTCGGGCGCGAAGTAAAATCGTTGAACGCAAATTTTCGCTATGATAAAATTTGTTAAGCAGAGTGTTTCACATTGTGTAAGGGAGGAATTTTTGTGATACGCAGGATTCTTATCGCCAATCGCGGCGAAATTGCCGTGCGCGTCATTCGCACGTGCCAAGAGCTCGGCATTGAGACCGTCGCGATTTATTCCGACGCCGACAAAGAAGCTCTTCACGCGCAACTTGCGGACGTTCGCTATCGCGTCGGCACCGAAGACGCCTTCGACAGCTACCTGAACAAGGAAGCGATTATCGACGCCGCGAAAACTACCGAGGCTGACGCCGTTCACCCCGGCTACGGATTTTTGTCGGAAGACGCGGACTTTGCGCAAATGGTCGTCGATGCCGGTATGACGTGGATTGGTCCGTTGCCCGAAACGATTAAACTTGTCGGCGACAAGGACGCGGCGCGTGCGTCAATGGTGCCGTCGGGCATTCCAATGGCGAAAGGCTCCGAACCTTTGACAAGCAACGATATGGCGATTGCGGCGGCGGCTGAAGTCGGCTACCCCGTCATACTCAAGCCCGTAAGCGGCGGCGGCGGCAAAGGTATGTTCATTGTGCGCAGTGAGGACGAACTCCACCACGTGCTCGGACTTGTCGACGTGACGAAGAACAGATTTTATTTCGAGCATTATATTGAGCATTCGCGGCACATTGAGGTGCAGGTCGTCGCGGACAATTTCGGCAGCGTCATTCATCTTGGTGAGCGTGAGTGTTCGATTCAGCGGCGCAACCAGAAACTTTTGGAGGAGTCTCCGTCAATCGCCCTGACACCCGAAATGCGCGAACGTGTCGGCAAACTTG